>CALMOL010000432.1:5179-23649 GCA_937871685.1 uncultured Verrucomicrobiota bacterium | reverse complement strand
CCCCCGCCGTCGCGTTTGCCGACCCCGCTCCCCTCGCTGTCTCCGGCTTCCTCGCCAATCCGGCGGGAACCGACTCGCCCTACGAATACGTGCAGGTCATCGCCACGCAGACGATCAACTTTTCCTCCACTCCCTACTCGGTGGTCTGGGCCAACAACGGGACCGCCTCCCCGAACGGCTGGGCCGCCGGAGGCTCGCTCACCTACGGCTTCAATCTCACCACCGGCACCGTGAACGCGGGCGACGTGATCTACGTCGGCGGCTCCGGCCGGCTCATCAACGGCTTCGAGGGAATGCAGCGTGAGCCCGCACCCGTCACCGACATCTCCGGCGCGAACTGGCTGCGGTTCATCGACACCGGCACGACGGCCGGCGATGGCTTCGGCACCGCCGCCTCCGCCGGCGTCTTCGGCAACGGCGGCTCGAACGCCGACGGCGTGGGCATCTTCGCGGGCGTGGCCGGGGCGATCACCGCCGCTTCCATCCCGGTGGACGCCGTGTTCTATGGCGCGGCCATCGGCACCGCCTACAACGCCGGCACCGGCGCCGGCTACCGCGTCCCCGCGAACGACCTCTATGCGGGCGGCGGCCTCTTCGGCTCGGTGGGGAACACGTCGCTCCTCAACGACCCGGGCAGCGCGCAGTTCGTCCGCCTGAGCGGCGCCTACAACAACGTCAGCGGCGGTTTCACCACCGCCCGCACCGGCTCGCTCCTCACGCTCACCGCGACCTCGACCCTCGGCGACATCGCGCCGCAGCTCGCCGTCGTCCCCGAGCCCGCGCCCGTCGCCCTCGCGGCCGTGGGCCTCGCCGCGCTCGTCGGCGCGCAGCGCCTGCGGCGCCGGCGCGGGTGCTGAGGACGCGTTGCGTGGCCAGCTCGCCGATCTCCCCATCACCGAATGGATTTCCCCTCCGGCCGTCGCCTCGCGCTCGCGCTCTTCGCTGGCGCCTTCGCCTTCGTGCGGTCCGCGCTGGCCGGCAGCCCGGAGGACTTGCGCGGGACCTGGAGCTTGGACCGTGCCCAGTCCGAGCCGATGCGCGAGATGCTGGCCGCACAAGGATACAACTCGCTGGAGATCGGCGTGCTGGAGCGGGTGCCCGTCACGCAGGTCATCGAGCCGGCCGCGGGACGCGTGGCCATCCGGGCGCGCTCCAGCGTGGTGCAATCCACCGAAGAGCTGACGCTCGACGACGTGCCGCGCCCGGCCGAGAGCCCACTGGGCCGCGTCGAGCGCGCCGCCGCTTGGGACGAGGCCGCGCAGGCCCTTCGCACCCGGCTGCGCTACAAGGCACGCAACGGCCAAGACGCCGAGATGTGGGTCACGCGCCGCCGGCTGGACGCCAGCCGCTTCGCCCAGGAGACCCGCGTGCGCCTCGCCGATGGGCGTGAGTTTCGCGCGCGGCAGGTTTTCGTCCGTCGGTAGGGCGGTCTAATTTATCTCTGGACCGACTCCGCGGTCGCAGGACGAGGCGCCGGTGAAATCGGCAATTGGCAATCGCCAATCGGCAATCACAGTGCCGCCATGCGTTCCGCCGTCGTCGCCCGCACCACCGCCGAGACCCACGTCGAATGCACCTGGCGCCTCGACGGGCGGGGCGAGTCGTCCGTGCGCACGGGGCTGGCTTTCTTCGACCACATGCTCGTGCTCTTCGCGCGGCACAGCGGGACGGATCTCACGCTTGCCGCCGAGGGCGACACCGCGGTGGACGCCCACCACACGGTGGAGGACTGCGGCATCGTGCTGGGCCAAGCGCTTGCCAAGGCGCTCGGCGACCGGGCGGGAATCACGCGCTACGGCCAATTCTTGCTCCCGATGGACGAGACGCTCGCCCGCGTGGCGCTCGACCTGAGCGGCCGGCCGTTCCTCCGCCTCGCGCTCCCGCCAGAAATCGATGTGGTGCGGCACCAGCCCATCGGCGGACACTTCCCGCTCCAGCTCGTGGAGGAATTCCTTCGCGCCTTCTGCGTTCATGGCGGCGTGACGCTCCACGCGGAGATCTTGCATGGCCGCGACCTGCATCACGCGGCCGAGGCGCTGTTCAAGGGTGTGGCACGAGCGCTGGACCAAGCGCTACGCCACGATCCGCGCTTCCCCGGCGTGCCCAGCACCAAGGGAATGCTGGTGTAGGGGCCTCCGCGTTAGTGCCGCGGCTGGTCTTTGTGGAGTGCGGGAGCTTGCTCCCGCTTTCAACCCAGCCTCGAACCAGGACCAAACTTCCGACAAGGAATCTTGCGCGCGGACCGTGGCGTTGGGGTGTGAAGAGCGGGAGCAAGCTCCCGCACTCCACAAAGACCAGTCGGTAGCGCGCCACCTCACGCCTCAACCTTCGCCGGGTGCGCGTGGCGGATGTCCTGGGCGTCCTTCGCGAAGATCGCGTCCTCGGCGATGTTCGTGGCGTGGTCGCCGACGCGCTCCAGGGCGCGGGCGACGAAGATGAGGTTCAGGAAGCCGCGCAGATGGTCCGGGTTGCGCGGCATCGCCTCAGTCAACTGATCGGCGATCTGCTTGTTCATCGCGTCCAGCACGCGGTCGCGTGGCTTGATCGCGAGGGCCAGCTCGGTGTCACCGTCCACGAAGGCTCCGATGGCGTCCTTCAGCATCGCCACCGCCTCGGCATACATTGGCTCCACCAGCTTGGTCTCGGAAAGGAGGGCATGCCCATTGAGCTTCTTCACCCGGCGCGCGATGGACACCGCCGCGTCCCCCACCCGCTCCAGGTTCCCACTCACCTTCATGGTGGCGATCACCTGCCGGAAGTCCTTCGCCACGGGTTGGAAGCGCATCAGGATGTCGTAGCCCTCGCGGTCCACCTGCTTTTCCAGGACGTCGATTTCCTCGTCGTCGGCGATCGCCTTGTTGCAGAGGTCGGAATCACGGTCGAAGAGGCCCCGCAACGCGTTGCTTAGGGAGCGCTCGGTGAGCGAGGCCATCATGAGCACCGTGTCACGCAGACGGTCGAGCGCCTCATCGAAGGAGCGGAGGATGTGGACTTGGGGCATGGCGGGAAACCGTATCGTCGCAAAGGGGTGCCGGCGCGGGCAATTCTTCGTAACAAAGATGTAACGGTTCGCGGCGGGCGGGCGGCGGGAATGTCGGGCATGGTTCCCTCGCCGGAAGGCCCCGCCCGTCGGGAATCCCCGGCTCATCCTACGATATGATTCGCAACTCCTCCCCAAGTTTCACCCGCCGAGCCTTCGTCGCCGCTGCGGCGGCCGCCTGCCTCGGCCTTGGCATGTCCGCCGCGGCCCAAAGCAGCTCGCTCACCGGCGCCGGCGCCTCTTTCCCCTTCCCGATCTACTCGAAGTGGTTCGCCGAATACAAGAAGGTGGATGGCTCCGTCTCGATCAACTACCAGTCCGTCGGCTCCGGTGGCGGCCAGAAGCAAATCCTGGAGCAGACGGTGGACTTCGGCGCCTCCGACGGCCCCGTGTCCGACGAGAACCTCGGCAAGGCCAAGGGCGGCAAGCTCCTCCACATCCCCACCGTGGCCGGCGCCGTGGTGCTGACGTTCAACGTCGAGGGCGTCACCGCCCTCAAGCTCGACGGCCCCACCGTGGCCGACATCTTCCTCGGAAAGGTCAAGAAGTGGAACGATCCCGCCATCGCCGGCCAGAATCCGCAGACCAAGCTGCCGGACGCCGAGATCGTGGTGGTCCATCGCGCTGATGGCTCCGGCACCTCCTACATCTTCACGGACTTCCTTTCCGCGGTCTCGCCGGAGTGGAAGGCGAAGGTTGGCACCAACACCGCCGTTTCCTGGCCCACCGGCCTCGGCGGCAAGGGCAACGAGGGCGTCACCTCGCAGGTCAAGCAGAACGCCAACTCCATCGGCTACGTCGAGCTGATCTTCGCACGCCAGCAGAAGCTGCCCGTCGCGGACATGAAGAACTCCGCCGGCAAATACGTGACGCCCTCGCTGGAGTCCGTCACCGCCGCCATCGGCGCCGCGCAGATTCCCGACGACTTCCGTTTCTCCATCGTCAACCCGCCCGGCGAGGGTGCCTACCCCATTTCGGGCGTGACTTGGCTACTCGTCTATGAGCAGATCAAGAAGGACGACAAGGATCCGAACAAGGGCAAGAAGCTCGTGGACTTCCTGAAATGGGCGCTGGGTGATGGGCAGAAGTATGCGAAGCAGCTCGATTACTCGCCGCTGCCCGAGGCGCTGCAGAAGCGCGTCCTCGACCGCGTCGCCACGATCAAATACTGAGGGGAGGCCGCCGCCCCCCGGTGAGAAGTGACAGGTGAGAGGTGATACGTCGCGCACCACCGGGTGTGCTCGGTTCCCTCCACTTTTCACTTCCCACCTGTCACTTCTCACGCTCCCCACTCCGCGTGTCCGCCCTCGCCGAACCTCTCGTCCCCGTTGCGAACTCCGTCGCCGCGCGGATGAAGCCCGTTTCACGGCTCAGCGACAACGCGTTCCGCTGGCTCTGCCTGGCGATGGCGAGCGTGGTCCTGCTGCTGATCGTCCTCGTGGGCTGGCAGCTCGCCTCCGGGGCGTGGTCCACGCTGCGGCAGTTTGGGGTCTCGTTCTTCACGCGCTCGGTGTGGGATCCGGTGCAAAATGACTACGGCGCGCTGCCCTTCATCTACGGCACCGCGGTTTCCTCCCTCCTCGCGCTGCTCGTCGCCACGCCGCTGGCGGTGGCCACGGCGATCTTCCTCACGGAGATCGCGCCGCGTTGGATGCGGCAGCCGGTGGTCTTCCTTGTTGAAATGCTGGCTGCGATTCCCAGCGTGATCCTGGGCCTGTGGGCCATCTTCGTGCTCTTGCCGCTGTTGCCGAAGCACGTTTTTCCCGCGCTCAAGTCCGCGCTCGGCTGGATTCCGCTCTTCTCCGGCTCCACGTCCTCGGGCTACACGATGCTGTCGGCCGCGCTGGTCATCGCCGTGATGATCCTGCCGATCATCACCTCGGTCTCGCGCGAGATCCTCCGCTCGGTGCCCGATCTCCAGCGCGAGGCCGCCTATGGCCTGGGCGCGACGCGCTGGGAGGTCACGCGTATCGCCGTGCTCTCCTACGCCAAGAAGGGCATCTTCGGCGCGATGATCCTCGGGCTCGGCCGCGCGCTCGGCGAGACGATGGCGGTCACCATGGTGATCGGTAACGCCAACAAGATTTCGCCCTCCCTCTTCGCCCCGGGCAACACGCTCGCCTCGGTGATTGCCTCGCAGTTCGCCGAGGCCACCGATGACACCTACCGCAACGCCCTCGTCGCGGTGGGATTGGTGCTCTTCGTCCTCACGCTGCTCATCAATTACGTTGCCCGACTGCTCCTCCGCCTCGGCGGCGCGCAGACCGGGGCGGTGAGCTGAGGGCGATTCCGTCTGACCTTTTGCTGCTGTGATCCGTGAGAAGTGAGAGGTGATAGGGCCAACTCCCCAGCCAATTCTTACTTCTCACCTTTCACCTTCGCCCTCTCCGCATGACAGCCCTCGTCCCTGCCGCGCCCGCTTTTGATCCGCGGCTCCGCGTTTCCGACGGAGTGCGCCGCTGGCGCAACCTGAAGAGCGGCCTCGTGTCCGCGCTCTGCGTCCTCGGCGCGGTCGTCGTGGTGACGCCGCTCGCGCTCGTCTTCGGATACCTCGTCTTCAAGGGCGCCGGCTCCCTCAACTGGGACTTCTTTACGAAAACCCCCGCTCCCGTCGGGGAGACTGGCGGCGGCATCGCGCACGCCATTGGGGGAACCTTCCTGCTGATCGGAATGGCCTCGCTGGTCGGCATTCCGGTGGGCGTGCTAGGCGCGATCTATCTCACCGAGTATGCGCGGCCGGCCTTCGCCGCGCGCGTGCGCTTCGCCGCGGACGTGCTCAACGGTGTGCCCTCGATCGTGTGGGGCATCGTTGCCTACGGGATCTTCGTGCTGCCGGGCGGCTCGCCGCTCTCGCTCGGGAAGTTCTCGGCCTTGGCCGGCGCGGCGACGCTCGCGTTCATCATGATCCCGCTGATCGTGCGCACCGCCGAGGAAGTGCTCCTGCTCGTGCCTAACGGCTACCGCGAGGCCGGCCTCGCCCTCGGCATCGCCAAGTGGAAGATCTCCCTGCACATCGTCGCCAAGACGGCCTTCCGCGGCATCCTCACAGGCGTGCTCCTCGCCGTGGCGCGCATCTCCGGCGAGACCGCCCCGCTGCTCTTCACCGCGCTGGGCAACAACGACTGGGGCCGCGGCCTCGGCGAGCCGATCGCCGCGCTGCCGCTCCAGATTTATGCCTACGCCATCTCGCCCTACGATGACTGGCACCGCCAGGCCTGGGCCGCCGCGCTCGTGCTCCTCCTCGTGGTGCTCACGATGAACCTCTCGCTCCGCTTCCTCACCCGCGAGCGCATCGTCAAGGTCGCGCGCCGGCAGCTCCCCACCGATGTCCCACCGGCCGCCCCTGTCGCGCAGGCGCACGCGGGCTGATGCTTCTTCCCTTCGTCCCTTCCTGCCTCCACGAGGCTTGACGCTTGAATCCTCCAACCTTCCCCGCCATGAGCGCCGAGACTCCCCGCCCCGTCGTCGCCGTCCGTATGCCTTCCGCGCCGTCTTCCGCCCCCGCCGACGTCGCGCCGACGAATCCCCCCGCCGTCGCGGTTTCCGCGCGCGACGTGAACATTTTCTACGGCGCGAAGCACGCCGTGATCGACGCCACGCTCGACATCCCGGCCCGCTCGGTCACCGCGATCATCGGCCCGTCGGGCTGCGGCAAGTCCACCTTCCTGCGCTGCCTGAACCGCATGCATGAGCTAACCCCCGGCGCGCGCATGACCGGGAGCATCACGCTCGACGGCGAGAATCTTTACGCCCCGGAGATCGACCCCACCGTGGTGCGCCGGCGCGTGGGGATGATCTTCCAGAAGTCGAACCCCTTCCCCACCCTGAGCATCGGCGACAATGTCACCGTGGGCCTCAAGCTCAACGGCATCCGCGACCGGGCGTTCCTGCGCGAGCGCATGGAGGACGCCCTGCGGAAGGCCGCCCTGTGGGACGAGGTGAAGGATGACCTCTCCAAGCCCGGCAACTCCCTTTCCGGCGGCCAGCAGCAGCGCCTGTGCATCGCGCGCGCCGTGGCCGTGCAGCCCGAGGTGCTCCTCATGGACGAGCCGACCTCCGCGCTCGACCCCATCGCCACGCTGAAGGTCGAGGGGCTGATCCACGACCTCGCCAAGAACTTCACGATCATCATCGTGACCCATTCCATGCAGCAGGCCACGCGCGTGTCCGACCAGACCGCGTTTTTCTACCTGGGCCGGATGGTCGAGTTCGCGCCGACAACGGAGCTTTTCAACAACCCGAAGCAGAAGGAAACGGAAGCTTACATTTCCGGCCGCTTCGGCTGAGGGCGCGCACGATTGGCACGGCTGGACCGGGTGCCCGAGCCCCGCGAGGCGGGCTGCTGTTCCGCCGTCATCAGCCGGCGGCAGCTGCACCGGAGACAGGGCTTGAGATGACACTTCGCTCCGCGGGACTGTGCGGACGGAGTTGCATCTCGAGCAGATCGGCTGCGAAAAAATGTTGCGCGGGACGCGCACGCGAAGCGGAAGGGACGTAACAAAGGGAAGGAGCCACCGATCCCTCGCGGAGCCCCTTCCACTGCGCATGAAAACCCTTGCCCTGTTCCTCTCCGCGGTCGCTCTCCCCCTCGCGGCCCTCCCTCCGCCGGCGCAAGCCGAGCCCGCCACCGTCTTCACCGGCGCGCGCCTAATCGACGGCTCCGGCCGACGGCCTATCGAACGGGCGGTGCTCGTCGTCCGAGACGGACGCATCGTCGCCGCCGGCAAAATCGATCCAAAGCCCTACGTCGCCAAGGGTGCCAAGACCGTGGACCTCGCGGGCAAGACCGTCATCCCGGGCCTGATCTCCGACCATTCCCACGTCGGCGTCGTGAAGGACGGCGCGATGTCACCGGACAATTACACCGCCGAGAACGTTGGCGCGGCCCTCAAGCAATACGAGGCCTACGGCGTCACTGCGATCCTCTCGCTCGGAGTGAACAAGGACCTCATCTACTCCTTGCGCGACGAGCAGCGCGCCGGCCGGGGCGGCGGCGCGGACGTCTATGCCGCCGACCACGGGATCGGCACGCCGCGTTCCGCGCCCCCGCTGCCCGGCGGCGCCGACCAAATCGACCGTCCCACTACGCCGGAGGAAGCTCGCCAGATGGTCCGTGCCGCCGCCGGCCGCAAGGCCGACATCATCAAGATGTGGGTGGATGACGTCTTCGGCACGCTCGAGAAGATGAAGCCGGAAATCCAGGAGGCCATCATCGACGAGGCCCACAAGAACAACCTCCGCGTGGCCGCGCACATCTTTTACCTCGAGGACGCCAAGCGCCTCCTGCGCGCCGGTCTGGATGTGGTGGCTCACTCCGTGCGCGATCAGCCCGTGGACGCCGAGTTTATCTCCCTTATGAAGCGCGGCGACACCGCCCGCGTGCCTGCCTACATCGCCACGCTCGCCCTCGACGAGGCCCAGTTCATCTACGCCGAGCACCCGGCCTGGATGGACAGCGCCGCCTTCCGCACCGCCGCCGGGCAAAAGATGGTCGATACTTGGCTCGGCGAGGAATACATCAACAAGATCAAGGCCAACACCCTCATGCCGCGCAACCGCGCCGCCATGGCCACCGCGATGCGCAACGTGAAAACCCTCCACGACGCCGGCGTTTACGTCGGCTTCGGCACCGACTCCGGCGCCATGCCCACGCGCCTGCCTGGCTGGATGGAGCACCGCGAGCTTCAGCTCCTCGTCGCCGCCGGGCTCACTCCGATGCAGGCCCTCGTCTGCGCCACGCGCAAGGCCGCCGAGGTCATCGGCGACGCCCGCAACCGCGGCACCCTGGAGATCGGAAAGCGAGCCGACTTCGTCGTCCTTTCCGCTAACCCGCTCGATGACATCTCCAACACCCTCCGCCTCGTGGCGATCTACCACGGCGGCAAGCGCATCGAGCCCGCCTTCGCCGCCGAGCCGCCGCCGGCTCCGGCCGCGCCAAGTCCGACGCGCTGATCGCCTTCGCGGGCCGCGCGCGACGGTGAATGCCACGGCCGCGCCAGGGTTGCCGCGAATGGACACGCGCGCCTCGCCGTCTCCTGCGATATCCCTGCGCAGCATCCAACCTCCCCATGCGCAGAATCCAGCAACACCGCGGCCGGCCCTATCCGCTCGGCGCCACGTATGACGGCGGCGGCGTCAACTTCGCCCTCTTCTCCGAGCACGCCACGAAGGTCGAGCTTTGCCTCTACTCCGAGGACGGCCGCACCTGCACGAACCGCATCACCTTCCGCGAGACGACCGACCACGTTTGGCACGCCTACCTGCCCAGCGTGCGCCCCGGCCAGCTCTACGGCTACCGCGTTCACGGCCCGTGGAAGCCCGAGAAGGGCCATCGCTTCAACGCGCGCAAACTTCTTCTAGATCCCTACGCCAAGGCCATCGCCGGCCGCCTCCAATCGTCCGAGTTGCTCCTCGGCTACCAGTCTGGTTCCGCCGAGGACAACGAGCGCGATGAGCGCGACAGCGCCGATGCCGTGCCCAAGTGCGTGGTCATCGACGATGCCTTCGACTGGGGCGGCGACCGCCGCATCGACCGCCCGATGGACGAGACGATTTTCTACGAGGTCCACGTGAAGGGCTTCTCCCACCTGTGGGACCTCGTGCCGCCCGACCAGCGCGGCCGCTACCTCGGCCTCGCCTCGAAGCCCGCCATCGAGTATTTCCAACGGCTCGGCGTCACCGCCATCGAGCTGCTGCCCGTCCATCACTTCGTGGACGACGGGTTCCTCGTCGGCAAAGGCTTGGCGAACTACTGGGGCTACTCCACCATCGGATACTTCGCGCCCGACTCCCGCTACGCCTCAGACTCCCAGGGCCAGCAGGTATGGGAGTTCAAGCAGATGGTGAAGGGGCTCCACGCCGCCGGAATCGAAGTGATCCTCGATGTGGTCTATAACCACACCGCCGAGGGCAACCACCTGGGGCCCACGCTCTCGTTCAAGGGCATCGACAACGCGGCCTACTACCGGCGCGTGGCGGACTCGCCGCGCCACTACATGGATTTTACCGGCACCGGAAACACGCTCGACCTGCGCCACCCGCGCGCCCTCCAGCTCGTGATGGACTCGCTGCGCTACTTCGTTGCCGAGTGCCACGTGGATGGCTTCCGCTTCGACCTCGCCACCACCATCGCGCGGGAGTCGAATGGATTCGACCCGCGCGGCGGCTTCCTCGACGCCATCCGGCAGGACCCGGTGCTCCAGCGCGTAAAGCTCATCGCCGAGCCGTGGGACGTGGGCGACGGCGGCTACCAGGTCGGCGGGTTCCCGCCCGGCTGGTCCGAGTGGAACGGCAAATACCGCGACTGCCTGCGCGCCTACTGGAAGGGCGACGAAGCCCAGGCCGCCGAGCTGGGCTACCGCCTCACCGGCTCCTCCGACCTTTATGAGGCCGCCGGCCGCCGCCCCTCCGCGAGCGTCAACTTCGTGATCGCGCACGATGGCTTCACCCTGCACGACCTCGTCTCCTACAACGACAAGCACAACGAGGCCAACGGCGAGGACAACAAGGACGGCGAGAGCAACAACCACTCGTGGAACTGCGGCCACGAGGGCGACACCGCCGACGAGGCCGTCCTCAGCCTGCGCCGCCGCCAGATGCGCAACTTCCTCGCCACGCTCTTCCTTTCGCAGGGCGTGCCCATGCTCTGCGGCGGCGACGAATACGGCCGCACCCAGCAGGGCAACAACAACGCCTTCTGCCAGGACAGCGCCATCTCCTGGTTCACCTGGACGCGCAGCCCTGAGCAAGAGCGCCAGACCGAGTTCACCTCCCGTCTGGCCAAGCTGCGCTCTGAGCACCCCATCTTCCGCCGCCCGTCCTATTTTCACGGCCGCCGCCAGCGCGGCCCCGATGGCAAGGACATCACCTGGCTCAGTCCCGGCGGCAACGAGATGGGCGAGGGAGAATGGTCCACCGCCTTCGTGAAGAGCATCGGCATGCTCCTCAACGGCGACTGGCTCGCCCTGCGCGACTGGCAAGGCAACCCCCTGCGCGACGACACCTTCCTCCTGCTCCTCAACGCCGCGCACGATCCCCTCGAGTTCAATCTCCCCGGCGACCCCGCGCGCCACGCCTGGCACGTCGTCATCGACACCGCCGACGAGACCGGCTTCCCCGCCGACCGCGCCCCGATTCCCGCCGGCAGCCCCATGCCCCTCGTCGAGCGTTCCCTGGCCTTGCTCCGTCGCGCGGCCGCCGAGACCACGCAAAACTCGGCGTAAACCATCCCATCGAGATGGCCGGCGTGCTCCCTCACGCTGTCGGCAGCGCGAAGGTGCCTGGAATTGCCGGCGCTTCGCGTCCGCGACAGCGCGAGGGGCCGCGCCGTCCACCTTCGGTTTACCCACCCACCTCGGCGCGCGCCTCGGCGGCGAGGGCCGTCGAGAGGTAACGCTCGCCCGTTGAGCAACCGATGGTCACGATCAGCTTGCCGGCGTTCTCGGGCCGGCGCGCGACCTGGAGCGCGGCGTGGACGTTGGCACCCGTGGAGATGCCGACGAGGAGGCCTTCCTCCTTGGCCAGGCGGCGCGCCATCGCGAAGGCGTCGTCGTTCGACACCGTGATCACCTCGTCCACTTGGTCCATGTGAAGGTTCGACGGCACGAAGCCCGCGCCGGTGCCCTGGATCTTGTGTGGACCGGGCTTCACGGGCTCGCCCGCGCGCGTCTGGGTGATGACGGGCGAGTCGGACGGCTCCACGGCGATGGCTTTGAATTCAGGACGGCGCGCCTTGATGACCTCGCTCACGCCGGTGAGCGTGCCGCCCGTGCCCACCGCGGCGATGAGGATGTCCACCTTGCCGTCGGTATCCGCCCAAATTTCCTCGGCCGTGGTCTGGCGGTGGATCTCGGGATTGGCCGGATTGTCGAACTGCTGGGGCATCCAGGCGCCGGGCGTCTCTGCCACGATGGCCTTGGCGCGGGCGATGGCTCCCTTCATGCCCTCGGGTCCGGGGGTGAGCACGAGCTTCGCGCCGAGCAGCGCGAGGAGGGTGCGGCGCTCTACGCTCATCGTCTCGGGCATCGTGAGGATGATTTTGTAGCCCTTAGCCGCCGCCACGAACGCCAGGGCGATGCCCGTGTTGCCGCTGGTAGGCTCGACGATCACGGTGTCCGGCTTGAGCAAGCCATCGCGCTCGGCGGCCTCGATCATGGCGAGGCCAATGCGGTCCTTCACGCTGCCCAGCGGATTGAAGAACTCGCACTTGAGCGCCACGGTGCCATCAATCCCGGCGGTCACGCGATTAAGGCGCACAAGCGGCGTGCGGCCGATGGTTTCAACGATGTTGGAGTAGATTTGGCCTTGGCTCATAAAAGATGATCGGGAAGTCGCCCTTTAGCCAAGCCGCCCTGACTGGCAAGATTCAATCCCGTGCGCGCTGATGCCACCGTCAGGGCGTTGGCGCACGACCAGAAAGCGTGACGCGCTTCGATTTGAAATCATCTGACACGGTGCTAAGAGCACCCCTCCGCGGCCGGGCGTTCCATCGGGCCGCACCTACCTCAACCCCTCCGATTTTTCCCTATGTCCGACCTGATTCCCGCCGCTGAACTCAAGACCTACCTGAAGACCGTGCCCGTTTGGGAGCACGACAAGAAGAAGATCGAGCGCGTGTTCGAATTCGAGGACTTCACGTCCGCGATGGACTTCGTCAACCAGGTCGCCGAGATCGCCGAGGATGCCGAGCATCACCCCGACATCGACATCCGTTACAACAAGGTCAAGCTTCTCCTCACCACCCATACCAAGGGTGGCCTGACCGAGGCCGACTTCGACCTCGCCGAGCGGATCGACACGCTCGTGGACGAGGAGTGATCCTGGTGCATTGACTCCAGCCCCGTTTCGGGGGCGATCCAGCGGCGGTCCTGCCAGCGGCAGGCCGCCGCTTTTTTTGGCGCATCAACGACTGCGGGAGTCGAAAGTTCTCCTGGCCGGCGCGTTCCCCCTTGCCGTCGCCGTGGTCTTCCTTCCTCCTTCCGCGATGCGCGAACGACATCTCCGTTGGTGGACCCCTTACCTTTCCCGGCACTTCGACATGGTCGTCTTCGGCGAGGGCCGGGGCGTGCCGCTGGTTCTCTTCCCCACGTCTTACGGGCGCTACTACCAGAACAAGGATTTCGGGTTGATCGAGTCGATGCGGTCTTTCGTCGAGTCCGGCCGGTTCACGATCTACTGTCCGGACGGCATCGACACGGACTCGTGGTATAACCGCTCGCTCCACCCGCACGACCGCGTCCGGACGCACGAGGGCTACGAGAATGTGATCCTGCACGACGTGTTCGACTTGGCCCGCCGGGAGTGCGGCTGCCACCGCGTGGCCGTGGGCGGGGCGAGCTTCGGCGCGTACCACGCCGCGAACGTCGCCTTCCGTCATCCCGACGCGGTGAGTCACTTGTTTTCGCTGAGCGGGGCCTTCGACATCCGGCAATTCCTCGACGGCTACTACGACGAGACCTGCTATTTCAACAACCCGCCCGACTACATGGCCAACTGCCGCGACGCGTGGAAGTTCGGCCACATGGGCATCGTGCTCGGCACCGGCGAGTGGGACAATTGCCGGCAGGAAAGCCTGCGGATGTCGCGCATCTTGAACTCGAAGGGGATCAATCACTTCCTCGACGACCGTCGCTGGTGCGGCCACGACTGGAACTGGTGGCGCGAGATGCTGCCGTATTATTTGTCGTTGGTCTGAGCGGCGGCGTGTCGGGCGGCCGGGCGTAGTTCGGCGCGCGCCGCGCGGCGAGGCATCCCCCTGCCTTTTTGTTTGCCCGCCCCAGCCGACGCGGCACAATAGCGACCCTTTCGTCCCGCCCCCCCCCATTCGTCATGAAAAAGATCGGCATTCTCTTCGGCCAGGAAAACACCTTTCCGCCCGCCTTCGTCGAGCGCGTCAACTCCAAGAACGATCCCAACGCCCGGGCCGAGCTGCTCACCCTCGACAAGGTCATCCAGGGCGAGGGCTGCGGCTACGACGTGATCATCGACCGCATCTCGCAGGACGTGCCGTTCTACCGCGGCTTCCTCAAGAACGCCGCCTCGGCCGGCTGCGCCGTGGTCAACAACCCCTTCTGGTGGAGCGCCGACGAGAAGTTCTTCAACAACGCCCTCGCCACGAAGATCGGCGTGGCCGTGCCGCGCACCGTGCTCCTGCCCTCCAAGCAGCACCCGCCGGACACGAACAACGGCTCGTTCCGCAACCTCGCCTTCCCCATGGATTGGGAGGCGATCTTCAACTACATCGGCTGGCCCGCCTACTTCAAGCCCTTCGCCGGCGGCGGCTGGAAGAACGTGTATCAGCTCACCGGCCCGGACGCCTTCTTCCACGCCTACGACCAGACCGGGCAGCTCGTGATGATGCTGCAGGAGGAGGTGAAGTTCACGGAATACTACCGCTGCTACTGCATCGACCAGCGCCACGTGCGCATCATGCCCTACGAGCCGCGCAACCCGCACCACCTCCGCTACCAGGCCGACTTCAAGGGCTCGCCCGAGCTGCTTGCCCGGATCGAGCGCGACGTGCTCACGCTCAACCGCTTCCTCGGCTACGACTTCAACACGGTGGAATTCGCCGTGCGCGACGGCATCCCGGTCGCCATCGACTTCTGCAATCCCGCGCCTGACGCGGAGGCCTCGTCCGTGGGCCCGGAGAACTTCGAGTGGGTCGTGGAGCACGCCGCCCAGATGGCCCTGCGCAAGGCGAAGCATCACATCCCTGGCCAGAACAACCTGACCTGGGGCAAATACATCCAAGCCGCCGTGCACGGGAAGACGTTGGCTGAGATGGCCTAAGGGGCCGAGAAGAACCGAGAGGATGGAAGATGGAGGATGGCAGACGTCCTCACGGTTCTTTCGCCCGTCTCCTTCTTGCGCGCCTGCTATCCTCTATCTTCCATCCTCTCGGCCATGTCCTCGCCTTCCAAGCACGTCTTCACCCTCGGCATCGAGGAGGAGTTTCAGATCGTCGATCCCGAGACGCGGGAGCTGCGCTCCCACATTGAGCAGATTTTGGAGGATGGCACCGTCACGCTGAAGGAAAACGTGAAGGCGGAGATGCATCAGTCCGTCGTCGAGACCGGCACCGACATCTGCCAGAATGCCGCCGACGCCCGCGCCGCCGTCGTCAAGCTGCGCCAAGAACTCGCCGGCCTCGCCGGTCGCGACGGCCTCAAGATCGCCTCCGCCGGCACGCACCCGTTCTCGCACTGGCTCGACCAGCAGATCACCGAGGGCGAGCGCTACAAGACCATCGTCAAGGACCTCCAGCAGGTCGCGCGCGCCAACCTCATCTTCGGCCTCCACGTCCACGTCGGCATCCCCGACCGCGAGACCGCCATCCACGTGATGAACCAGATGCGCTACTTCCTGCCGCATCTTTTCGCCCTCTCGACGAACTCGCCGTTCTGGATCGGCCGCAACACCGGTTTCAAGGGCTATCGCCTCAAGGTCTTCGAGCGCTTCCCCCGCACCGGCATTCCCGAGATCTTCGAGTCCCTTTCCGAATACGAGGACTACCTGAAGTTCCTCGTGAAGACGAACTGCATCGACAACGCCAAGAAGATCTGGTGGGACCTGCGCCTCCACCCCTTCTTCGACACCCTGGAGATCCGGGTGTGCGACGCCCAGTCCCGCGTGGACGACACCATCATGCTGGCCGCGCTCATCCAGGCCATCGTCGCCAAGCTCTTCAAGCTCTCCTGGCAAAATCTCACCTTCCGCCACTACCGCCGCCGCTTGCTCGACGAAAACCGCTGGCGCGCCACGCGCTACGGCATCGACGGCAAGATGATCGACTTCGGCAAGCAGGAGGAAGTCGAGGCTCGCTCGTTGATCCACGAGCTGCTGGAATTCGTCGCCACCGAGGTGGATGAACTCGGCAGCACGCGCGACATCGCCCACGTCGAGCGCGTCCTGAGCGAAGGCACCGGCGCCGACCGCCAGCTCGACGTGTGGAATCGCACCCGCGACCTGCGCGCCGTCGTGGATCGCATCGTCGCCGAGACCTACGAGGGGCTCGGGGCGCAGGCCGCCGAGGCCGCGCCCTGAAAGGGCTTGAGGCGAGCGGCGCCGAGCATAGGCTCAGCGGATGATCATCGCCGATGTTGCAGTGCCTTCCGAAGAAGGCATTGCGCGGACACCTGCGCCGCCGGAACTGGCCGTTCGCGCTCAGGCGGCGGTCAGGGAGAACAACCACTGCTTTTGGTTTTGGCGAGACGACATCCAAGTTGACACGATCGAGCAGATCCGCCTCGTGATCCATTACCTGCGAATGTATGGCGGTTGGAAGCAGTGGGATTTAGCCCAGGATTTCCACCGATGCCTCTCACGCCTTTCCAGCGCGACCTCCTCCGCGTAATTGCCTCCAACCGGAGCGAGGCCAGCCACTTCGCCGGTGGTATCGTCCTCAACGCGGCGGACGGTTCGCCGCGCTTCTCGCGGGACTTCGACATCTTCCACGAGACCGCGGCCGAGGTCACGCGGGCCAGCGAGCGGGACGCGGCCAGCCTGCGCGCCGCCGGTTACGAGGTGGATCCGGTGGACCGATACGGCGACTGGGACAAAGAGAGCACCTTCCGCAAAGCCACGGTGCGACGGGCGGCAAACAAAACCGAGATCGATTGGGCCGCCGACTCGGCTTTCCGCTTCTTCCCCATCGAGAGCGACCCGGTGCTGGGCTGGCGGCTCCATTTGTTCGACATGGCCACGAACAAGGCGCTCGCGCTCACCGCGCGCACCGTCACGCGTGATTACGTGGACATCGTCGAGCTGATGCGGTCCTACCCGCTTGCCGCCATCTGCTGGGCCGCCAGCGGCAAAGATCCCGGCTTCAGCCCTCGCGCCGTGCTGGAATGGATGCGCCGCTACGCCCGCGTCGATCCCCTCGATTTGGAAGAGATGCAGGCCCGCCAGCTTGACCCCCGCGTGCTCAAGACCGAATGGAATGAGGCGAGTCTTGAAGCTGAGGAAAAGATCACCCGCCTGGCTGACGAACAGCCCGAAACTCCCATCGGCGTGGCCTTCGTGGACGCGACCGGCAAGCCTGGCTGGCTGGGCGACGATCCCTCGCTGCGCGCCCATGCTCCTTCGTTGCGCGGCTGCTGGCCGACCATTCACGGCCTGGAGGCTTGAGCGAAGCCACGCTGCGCCAAGCCTTCGGCGACCCCGTCAATCCGCCTGAGGGGCCGCCGGCTCTTGACCTCCGCGCGGGAGGCGACGACTGGCATGCGCCTTGACGCTCCCCCTCGTCGCGGGCACAGTCCGCCCCCTTTCCGCCATGCCTCCTCCAGGTTCCCGTCGTCCTTCGTCCTCCCCTTCCCAGCCGCCCGGCGGCGGTCGTCTCAAGCGCGCGGACGCGCCCGGGGCCTCGGCGAGTGGCGCGGACACTCCCCCGCCGGCCGGCACGGACTACGGGATGGAGCTCGAGATCTTTTGGGAGGCGAACAAGACGCGCCTTGCCATCCTGCTCGCGGCGATCGTTCTCGGGGTGCTCGGATGGAACGCCTGGGAATACTTCCATCAGCAGACGATCAACGAGGCGAACCGGCGGATGTCGGCCGCCAAGACGGCCGACGACCTGAAGAAGTTCCTCGCTGATAATCCCACCTCGATCGTGGCGGTGGACGCGGCCCTGTTGCTCGCGCAGAAGCAGGCGGAGGCGAAGGAATTCGACGCGGCCGCGACGACGGCGCGCGACGCCGCGGACAAGCACCCGAATCACCCGTTGGCCGGCGCAGCTCGTCTCGCGCAGGCGTCCAATCTCGCCGCGGCCGGCAAGACCGAGGACGCCGACCGTGCCTATCGCGCGGTGGTCGATAAGTATCCGAAGGATGCCGCCGCCCCGTTGGCTCAGCTCGGCCGCGCTCAGTTGCAGCGCCTTGCCGGCAACGCCGAGGAAGCGCGTCGCGCGTATGATGATTTGCTCGCGAAGTATCCGACCAGCGCCGCGGCCCAGGCCGGCACGCAGGAACTCCGCACGGTCCGCAAGGCCTCGCCGAAGCGTCCCGCGGCGGCTGCCGCTGCGACGCCTGAAGTAGCGCCGACGCCCGCGAACATTCCGGCCATCCCAGACCCCGCCGCGACCCCGGCGGCTGCTCCCACTCCGGCCGCGACGCCGGAGCCTTCGCCCAGCCCGGCCGCCACGCCCGCTCCGACGCCCGCGGCCAGCCCGGCCCCGACGGCGGCTCCCAGCGCGACGCCCGCCGCATCTCCCGCCGCGAGCAAGGCGCCTACGCCGAAGAAGCGGTGAGCGGGAACTCCGATCCGCCCAGAAAGTTCCAGAAGTCTTTATGGAGTGGGGGGGCGTGCGGCCGGCGTGACCCCCGGGGCGACCGGGGCCCCGATCGCGGGCGGCACCACCGCCTACGCCTTCAGCGGCGGGCAGGTGGCCGCCTCCGTCACCGCGCTCGGGACCAGCATCCTGTCCCAGTACGCC
>CALMOL010000432.1:2145-5169 GCA_937871685.1 uncultured Verrucomicrobiota bacterium | reverse complement strand
GAGCAAGCTCCCGCACTCCATAAAGACCTTCCGAACGCGCGCCGGGGGGCTCACGGCATCAGCGCAGCACCGCCAACGGAAACTCCTGTAGGAGTTCATGCAGCGGCACGGCTCGGCCCCCGGCATGCCGCGCGCCGGTGAAGATGTCCTCCCACTCTCTGGCGGGTAGCTGGACGACCGTGTCGGCCCAGGACTCCCCAACCGGGGGGAAGCCCAGCGCCGCGGTGTGGCGTGGGACGATAACGACCACGCCTGCCTCTGGGCTTTCGCCGTTGAGCCCGCGCCCAAACGCCACCACTCGGTCGGAGTGCTGGCCAGACACGGCCAGCGGCGAATGACCGCCGCGCTCGAAAGCCGCGGGCCGCGCGGCACGCAGGGCCAGCAGGCGACGGATCACGAATAGCTTCACCGCGCCGGTTTGCCATTCCCCCAGCAGCTCGGCGGCGCCCGCTTCATTGGTTCGTCGAAGCAACTCACGGCGGCGCGCGTAGTCCACCGGGCGGCGATTGTCGGGATCGACGAGCGAAAAATCCCACGCCTCGCAGCCCTGGTAAAAGTCTGGCACTCCCGGAGCAGTGCATTTCAGCGCAACCTGCGCAAGCGAGTTGACCATGCCGAGCTGCGCGATCCGCGCGGCGAATTTGGCGAACGGCGCGAGGAACTTCCCCGATTGTCCCGCATCGAGCGCGTTGGCGACGAATGCGTCGGTGGCCTTCTCCCATTCCGCGTCCGGGTTGATCCAGGAAGAGTTGGTCTTTCCCTCTTTGAGCGCCTTGGCGAGATATTGCTGAAGGCGGGAGATGAAGTCGGCGCGGTTTTCCTCGGTGATACCCTCGAAGGGCCAAGCTCCGGCCAGCGTCTGGTAGAAGAGGGATTCCTCGGCGGGCGACGGCGCCTCGCGGTCGTGGATGCGGCGCTTTAAGCCGGCGTTGAGCTTGCGCCAAGTGCGCACGGCCTCGGTCCACTCACCCGCCAGCTCGGAGATGGCCAGCATCCGCGCGCGGGTATCCTCGGCGCGCTTGGTGTCGTGCGTGGAGGTGGCGAGCAGCGTGTGCGGCGTGCGCCGGAAGCGCTCCGCGCTCCGCGCGTGAAACTCCCCGAGCGTCATCCCGAACTGGCCCGGCTCACCACCGACCTCGTTGAGCGCGGCGAGGCGGAAGTCGTTGTAGAACGCCGTGTCCTCCACGCCCTTCGCCATCACGGGGCCGGTGACCTGCTGGAACTTGAGCGCGAATTCCTCGTGCGCTCGCCGCACCGCGTCGGGCTGGCCGACAGCGGACTCGAGCAGCAGGATCGCCCGAAGGAAATCCAGGGCCCCGCCGTCCTCGGGCGCGGGGTTCCGCGCGCGTGCGCGCTGAACCGCCTCCTCGATGAGCGCGCGGTCGGTCTGATGCACCGTCTGGCCGGCGGCGACGTAGGAGCGATACACGGGGAAGCAGGCGACCACCTGCCGCACCGCCTCGGTGAGTTGGCGCACGGTGAAGTCGCGGCGGTGGCGATCTTGGGCGGCGAGACGCGCGAGCCGGTGGCCGAGCACGGCGACCTCGGAGGAGAGCGAGATGCGCGTGACGAGAAGCTTTCGCTCGTAAACAAGCTCGGCGAAGGGCTTGGCTCCAGAAAGCTCCGCATGAAGCGCGTCAAGCGCCGGGCGGCCCGCTGGATCAGCGAGCAATTGACCGACATCAGCCGCGAACTCGTAGCCCGTCGTCCCATTCACCGGCCATTCCTCCGGCAGCCACTCGTGCGCGCCGAGAATCTTCTCCACCAAAAGATAGAGGTGGCTTCCGTTTCGACCGGGCAAAGCCGCGTAGGATTCCTGGAGCTTGCGCAGATACCCGGCCGGATCCCAAAGTCCGTCGATGTGATCGATGCGCAGCCCGGTGATGTCGCCGCGCTCGAGAAGCTTCAGCACGAGGCGGTGCGTGTCCTTGAATACCACCGGCACCTCCGGTCGGATCGCCGCCAGCGAGTTCACGTCGAAGAATCGGCGGTAATTGATCTCCTCCGCGGCGACGCGCCAGTGGGCCAAGCGCCACACCTGCGCGTCCATCAACTCGTGAAGACGATCAAAGGTCGAAGGCTCGCCCTTGCGACCCTCCAATTCCTGCAGCGCCCCGCGAATGCCCCGCGCCACGGCTGGCGAGCGGCCGGCAAGGCGGGCGAGGCGGCGCTTTGCCACGCGGGTCTCCCGCGCGCGCGCCTCGGCGTCCACGGGGTCCGTCTCGGAGCGCGGCGGAAGCGCGGCGAGCGCTCCCGTGGTCGAGAGCAGTTCCTCCCGGTCTTCAACTTCGAGATCGTCGGCGAGGTCACGCAGGATGAGCGGATACGAGCGCGGGTTCAGCGGGAAGCGCCGCTCGTAGTAGTCGAGGAAGAAGGCGCCCTCCTCGAAGGCGAGCTTGAACTCGCCGTTCTCAAGGACGCGGCCGTAGGCGTCGCCCAGCGTCGGGACGAGGAGGCGATCCTTCAGCTCAGGCTTCAGCGGGCGCCACTCGATGTCGAAGTATCCCGCAAAGCGCGAGGCGGGGCCGTGCTCGAGCACGTCCATCCACCAGGAATTCAGCGGCTCGTCGATGCCCATGTGGTTGGGCACGAAGTCGAGGATTTGCCCGAGGCCGTTCGCGCGCAGTCGGCCGGTGAGGTGGGCGTAGTCGTCCTCCGAGCCGATCGCGGGGTTCAGGCGCGAGAAGTCCGCCACGTCGTAGCCGTGGGCCGAGGCCTTGCCGGACTGGAAATACGGCGACGCGTAGAGGTGCGAGACCCCGAGGGCAGCGAGGTAGTCCGCCAGGTCGGCGGCCTGCCGGAACGTCCACTTGCCGTGGAACTGCATCCGGTAGGTCGCGCGCGGGATCGCCGGCGCGGCGGGCGGGTCGTGAGAAATCGGCATGGCGACGGGAATTCGCGGGCGGCGCGGCCGGCGGTCGCTCTCGGTCGCCTCTGCTCCTTCGAGAGACGGTGACTTGGAGTGGGGGGGGGCGCCGGGAGCGGGCGACGCGCGGGGGGGGGGGGCGCCGGGGGAGAAGCGAC
>CALMOL010000432.1:0-2135 GCA_937871685.1 uncultured Verrucomicrobiota bacterium | reverse complement strand
CCGGGCGCCCCCCTCCCCCCCCCCCCCGCCCCCCCCCCCCGCGGGGGGGCCCGCGCCCCGCGCCCCCCCCGCACTCCACGTTCAAACCGGCGTCGCCTGCCGCTCGATGCGCCACGTGGTGCCGTGCGGCTCGGCGTGGAGGTGGTCCTGGCCGGGCCACAGGCGGAGGGCGCCGCGCAAGGCATGCTTGTTGTCCCGCAGCCGGCAGCCGGGTGGCATCGCCTCAAGCTTCTTGGCGTTGCCGCCGCCGAGCATGATGCGGTCGGGGAAGAACATGTCGCGGAGGAGCTCCACCGCTTCCCAAACGTGGGTTTCCCAACGCTTCCGGCCGATGCTCTCGAGCGCGGCGCGAGAAAGGCGGTCGGCGAAGGTGTGACGCTCGGAGAGACGCTGCGCGCCGGCTTCCATCGGCACCACGGTGTCGTCGGCAACCAGGGTGCAGCCCACGCTCGTGCCCAGGCCGAGGAAGAGCATCCGGCCCTCCTCGTAGTGAGCGAGCGCCTGCATGGCGGCGTCGTTGATGACCCGGACGGGCTTGCCGAAGGCGCCCTCGAAATCAAAGTCCGTCCACCCGCCGCCGAGGTTGAGCGGGTCGTTGGCGATGCGGCCGTCGCGCACGATGCCGGGGAAGCCGAGCGAGACGGCGTCGTAGTCCCAACCTTGGCCGTGCGCCTTGACGCGCTCGGCCATCTGCGCGCCGGTAAGGCGGCGGCCGGAGGAGAACTTCCGCGAGCGGCGCTCGCCCGAGACCATCATCTTCACGCTGGTCCCGCCCACGTCGAGCATGAGGATGTTCATCACCTTGGGGCGGGAGCAGCGTTGCCGAGCAGGTGGCCGATGAGTTCCTCGACGCCCGCGCCGTGGTCGCCCCCGAGCACGATCCGGGCGCGCTCCTTGAGGGCCGGCACCGCGTTGGCGACGGCGGCGGGCAGGCCGCAGAGGTCGAGGAAGGCGTGATCGTTCTCCGCGTCGCCCACCGCGGCGGTCTCCTCCGGGCGGAGGCCGAGGCGCTCAAGCGCGGCCTTTACCCCGGTGGCCTTGTTCACGCCGGTGGGCAGGATCATCACCGCGCCCTTGTTGAAGATGACGTGGAGCTCCAGGCCCATCTCCTTGATCACGTCGAGGACCGTCTGCTCGTGCGGCTCCCAGGTGGCGATGATGGTGTGTCCCACGGAGATCGGGCCGACGCCGCGCTCGCGCAGCCGCGCGACGAACGCCGGATCGGGCGCGGGCGAGAGCAATTCCATGCGGCCATCCGCGGGCCACCAAAGCAGCGCGCCGTTCTCGGCCACGACGAGGTGAAAGAGGTCGAGCCGCGGGCAAACGGTCTTCAGTTCCTCCAGCTCGCGGCCGGTGGCCATGATGAGGGTGCGGCCTGCCTCGCGCCAGCGCGCGAGCGCCGCGAAGGTGGACTCGGGCACCACGCCGTGGTGCGCGATGGTGCCGTCGTAGTCGGTGGCGAGCGCGCAGATGCGCGAGGGCGAGGTCGGCGGATGATCCATGGATGAAATCAGGACTTCGCGCGCGTGCGTGAGGTGCGACGGACGGCGGAGGTCTTTGGCTTGGCGGCGCCGGCAGGCTTGCGCGCGCGGCGTGCGGGCGAGGCTTTCTTCGCGCTGGAGGCGGACCGGCGCGCCTTGGGCTTCGCCGCGGGGCGAGTCGGGGACTTCGCCTTGGCCTTCGAGGAGGAAACGCGCGCCTTGGCGCGGCCGGAGCCAGACTTCTTCCCGCCGCCGGACTCCTTGTTCACGGTGGCCCACGCCCGCGCCTCGGCGGTCTCCTTCGGGAGGCCGCGGGCCTCGTAGGATTCCTCGATGTGCTCGGCTTGGCGCTTTTGCTTGTCGGTGTAGGAAGATTTGTCGCCGCGGGGCATGGCAGGATGGGATTGGGGTTCGGGAAAGGGATCGGGTCGGCGATGACGCACGGCCGTATGCGCCCGGGGCCGGCCCGCACGGCCAAGGCGCGCTGGCCCCGCGAAGCTTCCGGTATTCCACCCAACCCCCGAACCCACCGCATGAGATTCTCTTTCCTTCCGCTCGCCGCCCTCGTTTGCGCGGCCGCGCTTCCCGCCCTCGCCCACACCCCGGCGCCGACCTCCACTCCGGCCGGCACGCCCGCCGCGGCGGACAATACCA
>CALMOL010000431.1 GCA_937871685.1 uncultured Verrucomicrobiota bacterium | reverse complement strand
CCTTGCGCGCGGGATCGGGCGGGGTCGGGGGCATGGCGTTCAGTGCGGGCGGAGATACTGCCGCACGGGCGGCGCAGGCGGGCGAGCCGTCAGGAAGGAATCGCTCGCGCCCGGCGGCGCGGGGCGACGGCCGAGCGAGTCACGCTGCCACAGGCGCAAGATCAGGGCAATCGGCGTGAGCACCACGAAATACACGATTCCCGTCAGCACCCACGAGAGCACCCAGCCGATGGGGAACGTGAGCAGGCTCAGGCCGATGAAGGGCCAGCGTAGCAATGCCGGCGCAATGAGCGCGAGAAGCAGGAACGCGGCGGCCACCGCGCACCAGGCCGTGGCCGGCGTGCCCCACCCCCAAGCGTGCCGCCAGCACCACAGCGTGGCCATGAGCAGACCGAAAACCGTGCCGGTGAGACCGAACTGACGGAGCTTGGCGGGGGAGGGCTGGTAGTCGAGCTGGATCATCTTGCTGGGCCACGGGCTGGTCGAAAGCTCAGGCCGGGACCTCCGCCAGGATGCGATCGACGATTTCCGTGTAGGGAAGCTGCTTCGAGATGAGCTTCCGACCGCCGGACAACTTGTCGGAGTCGCCCGGCGTGACCAACGAGGAAAGGTAGATGAGCGGGATCTTCGCGGTGGCGGGATCGGCACTGAGCTGGTGCGCGACCTCGCCGCCGTCGGTCGCGCCGAGGTCGATGTCGCACACGATGAGATGCGGCTGAAATTCCTTGGCGCGCGCGACCGCCCCGCGCGCATCGACCATGGCCTCGACCTTGGCGTCGCGCCGTTCCAAGGTGAGCTGAAGGAGCTTGGTGACGTTGGGATCGTCGTCGATGATGAGGATCCGGCGGGAATTCATGGGCACAGGCCAAGCGAGACAAATCCCGCGCGGCGTCAACGCCAGGGCGCGGCGTCAGCTCCCGAAGCGGATGTCCAGCGCCGCCAAGTGGGCGCGAAGGTCCGCGAGGAGACTGGCGGCGCGGCGAAGGTCGCCGGCACGGGCGGCCTCCTCGGCGTTGTTTGCCAGCGCGCTGGCGACGGCAAACCCATACATGGCGAAGCTCCCCCGCAGGCGGTGCGCGAGGGAGCGCAGCCGAGGGGTGTCGCCGGCGGTCGCGAGCGCGGCGGCCTCGTCGAGGAGGGCGCCCTGCGAGGCGAGGAAATCCGGCAGGAGCTCGCGGACCATCGGGTCGAGCTGGACCACCGGCCGGCCGGTGCGCAGCGCGGCGCGCAATTCCTCGTGCAGCCGGCGGCGCGCGAGCGGCTTGCCAAGGACGCGGTCGAAGCCCGCCTCAAGGAACTTCTTCCGGGAAGCCGCGTCGTGGTGGCCGGAGATGCCGATGAACACCGGCGTGGGAATGGGCTTGGCCTGCTCGGAACGCCACACGCAAAACTCGTGGATCACCTCCATGCCGTTCAGGCCGGGCATCTCCACGTCGAGCAACGCCACGGCGACCGGCTCGCGCTGGAGCGCCGCGAGCGCCTCGCGGCCGTCCGCGGCGAAGCGCACGTCGAGCGGAGGGCTGGGCAAGATGCGGCGGAGGTAGGCGCGGTTGGCCCCGTCGTCGTCGGCCACGAGCACCACGCCCGCGGCTTCCGGCGCGGCGGCGTGGTAGCCGTCCCGCGCGCGCCGGAAGGCCGCCGCGGCGGCCGCATCGGGCGCGGGAAGCGAGACGCGCAGCGTCGTGTGGCCGGGCTCGGACGCGTCGAGCGCGAGCGTGCCGTGCTGCGTCTCGGCCATGAGCCGGGCGGAATACGTGCCCAGGCCCGTGCCCTCGGCCTTCCCGGAGGTGACGAACTTCTCGAAGAAGCGCGCGCGGATCTCCGGCGGCACCTCCCCCACGTTGCGCACCGCCACCTCGGCGCGCCCCTCGCCACCGCCGAAGCGCAGGTCGATGACGCCGCCCGCGGGCGTGGCCTCGACGGCGTTGCGCACGAGGTTTCCGAGCAGCGAGTGCGTGAGCAGGCGCTCGCCGGAGGCCAGCGCGTCCTCGTCCCCCTCGTGCGCGAACTCGAAGCGGATGCGCACGTCCTTTTCCCGCGCGGCGAGGGTGTGCTCGGCCACGACCTGCCGGGCCACGGCCGCGAGGTCGAAGGCCTCGGCGTGGAGCGCGTAGGTGCCGCGCTCCATCTTCAGCAGATCAAACGAGCCGTGCACCATGCTCAGCATCCCGTAGCCGGCGCCGGCCACGATCCGGGCGTGCGCGGCGCACGGATGGTCCAGGGGCAGCTCCTCGACGATCAGCTCGGAAAAGCCGATCACGCCGGCGAGCGACACGCGCAGGTCATGCCGCAGCATCCGCTCCACGTCCTTTTGGAGCGCCGTGGCGGCGCGCAAGGCGGCGTTTTGCTCCACGAGCTGGCGCTCGGCTTTGCGCAGCGCGAGGTGGGTGCGCACGCGCGCCAGCACCTCCTCGGCACGGAAGGGCTTGGCGATGTAATCCCGCCCACCGACCTCGAAGCCGCGCAGCTTGGAAGGCATGTCATCCAGCGCCGAGATGAAGAGCACCGGGATGTCGTGCGTCCTCTCGTCGGCCTGGAGCAGCGCGCACGTCTCGTAGCCGTCGAGATCCGGCATGAGCACGTCGAGCAGGATGATGTCCGGCGGGGCCGCCGCCGCGCTGCTCGCCGCGAGCGCGCCCTGCGAGACGGTCCGCACGTCGTGGCCGTCCCGCGCGAGGATCCGGCGGAGCGCGACCACGTTCTCGGGCGTGTCGTCGCAGATGAGGATGGAGGACATGAAGGGCAAGAACGATTCGGCCGGGCGCGACACTCGGCCTTGTTCCTGAGCAAACGCCATCAAGCTTTCGCGCGTTTATGGCGCGACCTTTGATGCAGCGGCCCAATCTCACGGCTGCCGGCGGGCGCGGTAGAAGCGCTCGGGCACGACGGCGGCGGCCTGGGAGAAGTTGAACCCGCCGTTGCCGTCCGCAGTGACGACGACGGGCTGGGAGTTCGCGTCGAGCAGCGGCTGGAAGGCCGCGGTCAGCGAGTCGGTGTATTCGATGGCGTAGCCGAGGCCGGGGACGCCGCCGGTGAAGGTGGCCGCGAAGTTGCCGCCCGAGGTGCGGGTCACGCTGCCGGCCAGCGCGGGGAAGGCGGGGGCCTGCACGGTGATGTTGACCACGCCCACCCCGGTATGGCCCGCGCTGTCGCGGACGGAGTAGTAGAACGAGTCCGTGCCCGTGAACTGCGGGCTGGGCGGCGCGTAGGTGACGTTGGTGGCGAAGGTCACGGTGCCGCCCTGGGCGCTAGTCGGCCCGGCGCCGGTCAGCTCGATCGTAAGGCCCGCGGGATTCGAGGAGGAGGCGGCGAGGAAAGCCGAGGCCGGGATGACGAGCGAGCGGCCCTGGGAAACGGTGCGGCTCAGCGGGTTGGTGGTGGGATTCAGCCCGCCCGAAGTGACGAAATTGCCGGCGTCGGCACCGATGTCCACGGGCGTGAAGTTGGCGCGCACTTGGCCATCGAAATCATCGCTCGTCTCGGCGGCCGAGAGGGGGAGACCATTGCTCTCGACGGGCGTGGCAGCCGTCGGGAGGATGTGGAGATCCACCGCGGTGAAGTCGGCGGCCGGATTGATGAACTGCGGGTCGGCCTCGAAGGAATGCTCGTCGCCCACGTCCGCCTGCCAGCCGGGAACGAGGTGCGCGTATTCGGCGGAGCGGCGCGCGCCGAAGAGGCCGCCGGTGCCGGCAGCGAGGATCACGTTGTAATCGGTCGTGAAGTTGCTGTTCTCGAGCAGGATGCCGAAGTGCTTGCCGGTGGCGCCGGAAGCGTTGGAGCGGGCGTTGAGGAAGACGTTGTTGTTGATGAGGATCGTGCTGTTCGGGTCGCCGTTGCGCATGGCGGCGGAGCGCGCCGTGCCGGTGACGCCGGTGCCGCCGACATAGACCGAGTTGTGGAAGTAGGAGTCGGGACTGCCGACGAGCTGGTTGATGCCGTAGGTGACGACGCCATTCGTGTCGGAAGCCCCGTTCGGCAGGATTCCGAGGCGGATCATGTTGTTGCGGTAGAGGCCGGAGCCGCCGTTGATGTAGAGGCCGGAAACCTCGCCCGCGGCGATCGCGCGGAAGGAATGGATGAAGTTGCGCTCCACCGTATTGGAGCCGCCAGCGAGGGCGATGCCGTTGACGCGCGAGGAAGCGTTCGTGGACGTGAAGCCGATCTGACGGATGACGTTCTGCGAGATCAGGCTGGTCCCGGCGGTGGCGCTGCTGGCGAACTGGATGCCGCTCACCGTGGCCAGCGTGCTGGTGGAGGGATTGGAGAGGTCGAAGATCAGGTTGCGCGCGACGGTGTGGGCGCGGGTCGTGGCGGTGATGCGAATGCCGTTCACGGACGAGGCGTCGGTCGTGCCGGAGCCGCTGGCCGAGAGATTCTGGATCGTGTTGGCGGTGAAGTTGCAGCGCACCGAACCCGACACTAAGCCTACGGCCTGCGCGCCGGTGGAAGCGGAGGAGCAGCGCATGGGCGCGGCGGCCGTGCCGACCACGTTGGCGTCGGCATTGAAGGCGAAATCCGCCGTGGCCTCCATGCCCAGGCCGCCGAGGAGGACGCTGGCGGTAGTGGCGGTGGAGCCCATCGTCATGCCGCCGATGCGGTTGCGGTTGGCGGTGAAAGCGGCCCCCGCCGCATTCGAGTAGATGCCGTAGGCACTGACGCCGGCGGTGGCCGTGGTGGAGAACACGAGCGAGTCCGCCGCGGAAACCGAGCCAATGAGATTGTCGCTCACCTCGGCGTTGCCGGGATTCACGCGGATGCCCACGAACGGACTGGCGACATTCCCGCCGGAGGAGGTCACGCCGGTGAGGGAAACGTTCGCGATCGTGTTGTTCGAGATCGTGGAGAGCGCGCCGTCCGCGATGCCCGAGAAGAAGATGCCGGTGAAAGCGCCCGCGCCGCCGGAAAGCGCGTAGGTGCCGGTGCCCGCGGCGTTGGCGAAGCCGATCACGTTGCCGGTGATGGTGAAGCCCTGCGCGCCGGTCGTCGCCTGGCTCTCGTTGACGAAGATGGCGGCGTGGGGCGCCGCGGTGGTGCCGGTGAAGGAGCGCGCGGCCGTCTGGTAGAAGCGGTTGTTCGAGATCGTCCAGTTCGCGCAACCCGCGTCCACGTAGATGCCGGCGCTGGTGCCGGTGGGAGCGAAGTAGTCGAAGATGTTGTTCCCAGTGATAACCATGCCGGAATTGCCGGCGGCCGCGGAAGAAGTGGCGCCGCTGCCCTGGATGGCCTTGGTGGGCAGGCTGGCGCCGGCGGGGCCGAGATTGCAGAAGGAGATCGTGTTGTTGTCGCAGCCGGTGCCGGCGACGGCGTCGTTGGCGAAGACGATGGTGCCACCGGTCGTGCCGGCCGGACCGGTGAAGGAGCCGAGCACCGTGGCGCGGGTGATCACGTTGTTCGACGCCCCGTCCTTGAAGCGAAACGTGCCGGTGACCGCCGCGGCCGAGGCGGTGGTGTTCGTGATCGTGAGCGAGTTCCCGCCGGAGTTGAGGCCGTCGATGGTCACGTTGCTCGCGCCGTTATAGACGATCATGGCGCTGCCGGCCGTCGTGGCCCCCGAGATGGTGCGCGCCGCGCCGCCGGAGGGCCGGATGAGCACCGAGGTATAGACGGCGTTGAACCGGCCGCTCGCGTCCAGCGAGGCGGAGGTAGTGCCCTCATTGGTGTTGCCCGTGAGGTCGATCGTGATGGCGCCCTGGTGGGTGCCGGCGTTGATCGCGGCAAAGGCGAGGCCGAGCCGAGGGTAGGTCGCGCTGGTGGAGGTGCCGGCGGTGGAGGACAACTGGACCTGGGCGGGCCCGGTGGCGGCAGAGATTCCGAGACTGGCCGCAGCCAGGAGAAGAAGACGTGGGAGGAACATCGCGGCGCGACGGGAGCCAAAGCACTGATGCAAGTCAAGTCGCACGCCCTCCGTCCGGTCGGAATTGCGCCGGATGCGCGACGTTGAAGATACGACGATGGAAGCACACCCGTTGCCCACGCTTCGAGATGCAACGGCCTCGCCGCGTTGTTCCGTGACTTCGTCCCCTTCCGCGAAGACCTCGCGGCTTTATTCGGAAACCCGGCCGCCTTGCGCGGAAACCTCGCCGCGTTGTTTCGAGACCTCGCCGCGATCACCCGCGACCTCGCCGTCTTGCTTCAGAATCTCGCCGCGCTGTTCGAAAACCTCGCGCCGCTGTTTTTGGACCTCGCCGCGCTATTTGGAGGCCTCAGAACGCTGTTTTTGAACCTCGCCGGCCCGTTTTTCCTCCTGGATTCCAGAAGCGGAGCCCAACCGGGGAAAAAATTTCACTTTGCCCGCGCTTTTTTCTTGTCGGCCGAATCGCGTCCTGAGAAAACGCCTTTGGCCGGCCC
>CALMOL010000430.1 GCA_937871685.1 uncultured Verrucomicrobiota bacterium | reverse complement strand
CGCCACCCACCCACAGGCGCTCGGCGCGGAAGCCGGCGTCCTGCCGCTGCAAACGCACGAGCGAGGAGATGAGCAGCCCCGCGCCCGCGAGGAGCACCACCGAGAGCGCCACCTGCGCGGCCACGAGCCCGCGGCGAAAGCGCTGCTGGCCCCGCGAGCCGGACACGCCGCGGCCGCCGTCGCGCAGGCCGTCCACCACGTCGGCGCGCGAGCCTTGCAGCGCGGGATACAAGCCCATCGCCAAGCCGACGACGAGCGAAAGCCCGAGCGTGAACGCCAGCACCGGCCCGCTCAGGCCGATGCCCGCCGGCAGCGGGAGCTGGTCGGCCACGAGCGCGGGCACCGCCCGGAGAAGCAGGTGCGCCAGGCCCAGCCCGAGCAGCGCGGCCAGCCCGCTCAGCAGGAGGCACTCCAGCACGAAGAGCTGCACGAGGTCGCGCCGCGACGAGCCCAGGGCCAGGCGCACGGCGATCTCGCGCCGCCGGCCGGAAAAGCGCACGAGCAGCAGGTTGGCCACGTTCGCGCAGGCGATGAGGAGCACAAAGCCCACGGCCGCGAGCAGCGTGCCGAAGGCGGGGCGCAGGTTTCCGGTGGCGTCCTGGACGGCGGAGACCTGCACGGGCGTCCAGGTGTTGTCCGCGTTGGCCGGATACTGCGCGCGGTAGGCGGCGTGAAGCGCCCCCTGCGCGGCCAGCGCCTGCTCGGGGGAGACGCCTGGCTTGAGCCGGCCGACCACGCGCAGGAACGACAGCCCGCGCATCAGCTTGTCGTTCGGCAGGCCGGGCAGCTCGAAGGGCCGCGCGGTCCATACCTCCGCGTTCGGCCCCCACCACGCGACGGGCTGGTCGGGCACCACGCCCACGACCGTGTGCGCCACGCCGTTGAGCGTGATCCCGCGGCCGATGACGTTCGGGTCGGACTGGAGGCGCTTCCGCCAAAAGGTCTCGCTCACAAGCGCCACGTCGCGCCCTTGCTCCTCCGCCGGGGTGAAAAGCCGGCCGCGCACGGGCGGCACGCCGAGCAGCGCGAAGTAATTCGCCGTCACGCTCCCGCCGTTGATCTGCACGGGGTCGCCGATGCCGGTGAGGTTGAATCCGGCGCCCGTGTCCGCGGCCAGGCCCTCGAAGACATTCTGCCCGTCGCGGAAGACCCAGAACCGCGGCACGGAAAACGGGAGCTGGAGCATGTTGCGCTCCTTGGCCTCGCTCTGGAGGCGCACGAGGCGCTCCGGCTCGCGGAAGGGCAGGCCGCGCACGAAGAGCTCGTGCACGAGCGAGAAGATGGCCGTGTTCGCGCCGATGCCGAGGGCGAGCGTGACCACGGCGAGCAGCGTGAAGCCGGGTGACTTGAGGAGGCGGCGGAGGGCGAGCTTCATGGGGAGATCCGGCGGAGGCCGGACATGGCGGCCGGCCGGTTGCAGGCGCTGTGCCAGCACGAGCGCGCCCGCGAAAAATGCTGGATTCATCAGCCTTCGCGCGAATGGGCTTCGAGGATCGCAATCGTCTTGCCGCCTCGACGCTGGGACGGCAGCGTCCCGCGAATGGGATGCTCTTGCCGCGCGCAGGCCGCGGATCTTGCGGGAAGCGTTGCGCGGCCGGTTGGGCCGGGGGAGTCTCGCGGCCATCATGAAACGTCTCCTTGCCGGAACCCTCCTGGCCCTCGCCGCCGTCGCGCGCGGCGCGGAGCCGCCTCCGCCCGCCGACGCCTCGCTCGCCGCGAGGATGGACGCGATGGTGAAGGCCTACCTCGACTGGCGGCCCAGCGGCGGCGTGGCGCTCGGGCTCCACGAATACGACGGCAAGAGCCCGGACCTCTCGGCGGCCTCGGTGCAGAGGGAAGCGGCGCGGCTGCGCGCGGATTTGGAAGTGCTCGACACCGCGCTGGATCCGAAGCGCGTCGGGCGCGCGGACGAGCGCACGCTCTTCGACGCGCGCGTGCTGCGGGCCGCGCTGGCCGGCGAGCTGTTTTCCTTCGAGGGGCTGCGCTCCTTCACGAACAACCCGATGACCTACGCGGCCGGGCCGGACGTGAGCATCTACCTCGTGCGCGACTTCGCCCCGCTCGCCCAGCGGCTGCGCTCGGTGATCGCGCGGCTGGATTCCGCGCCGAGGCATTTCGCCGACGCGCGCGCCAACCTCGCGCCCGTGCTGCCGCGCCCGCTCGTGGAGACGGCGGTCAAGATGGCGCGGGGATCGGCGGACTTTCTCCTCGGCGACATGGCCAAGGAGTTCCGGAAGGTGGAGGACGACGCGCTGCGCAAGGAATTCGCGCGCGTGTCCGAGCAGGCCGCCAAGGAAGCGCGCGACTTCGCCGCGTGGCTGGAGAAGGAGCGCCTGCCGAAGTCAGACGCCTCCTTCGCGCTCGGGCGCGAGAAGTTCCGCCGCTTCCTGGCCGCGACCGAGCTGGTGGACATGGACCCGGACGAGATCCTGCGCCTGGGAATGGAGGAGCTGAAGCGCGAGCAGGCGCGCTTCGACGCGGCCGCGCGCGAGATCGATCCCAGCAAGCCGGCCATCGAGGTGTTTCGCGCCGTGCAAAAAGATCATCCCACGGCCGAGGGACTGCTGCCCGAGACGGCGCGCGGGCTGGAGGAGATCCGCGGGTTCCTCGTCGCGCGGGACATCATCACGCTGCCCTCCGAGGTGCGCGCCCAAGTGCGCGAGACGCTGCCCTTCGCGCGCGCGACGAGCTTCGCCTCGATGGACACGCCGGGGCCCTTCGAGACGAAGGCGACGGAGGCCTACTATTACGTCACGCCGGTGGAGAAGGATTGGACGCCCAAGCAGGCGGAGGAATGGCTCACGGCCTTCAACCGTCCGACCACCGCCGTGGTGAGCATCCACGAGGCGTATCCGGGCCACTACGTGCAGTTCCTCCACCTCAACGCGTCCAAGGCGTCGCGCATCGGGAAGATCTGCTCGTCGTATGCCTTCGTGGAGGGCTGGGCGCACTACACGGAGCTCATGATGGCCGAGGAAGGCTTTGGCGCGCAGGACGGCGACAAGCTGCGCGCGGCGAAGATCCGGCTGGCGCAGTCCGACGAGGCGCTGCTGCGCCTGTGCCGCCTGTGCTCGGCGGTGATGCTGCACTGCCAGGGCAAGAGCGTGGCCGAGGCGGCGAAGTTCTTCGAGGACAACTGCCACTACGAGCCGAAGCCCTCGCTGTCGGAGGCGACCCGCGGCACCTTCGACCCCGGCTACCTCAACTACACGCTGGGCAAGCTCCAGATCCTCAAGCTGCGCGCGGACTGGAAGCGCCAGGAGGGCGACAAGTTCACGCTGAAGCGATTCCACGACGAGCTGCTGCGCCACGGCTCGCCGCCGCTCCGCCTGCTGCGCGCCGTGATGCTGCGCGACCCGGCGGAGCATGACCATGTGCTGGAGTGAGCGGCGGGCGAAGAGGCAGGAGCTTCCCAAGGATGGGGTCTCCGGTCGAAAGAGCGCACCACCAGAAGCAAGTCCGCCAAGTGTGTGCGGAAAGGAACCTCGGGCGTGCCGCGGAGCCCCAAGTCGGAAACACCGGGGG
>CALMOL010000429.1 GCA_937871685.1 uncultured Verrucomicrobiota bacterium | reverse complement strand
CAAGCGTCGGGCCGGACGCATTAAATCTCGATATTTTTCTCGTGTAGGAAAAATACGTAGGACAGATGCCTGAAGGAAAGGTTCAGGGTGCGCCCAACCGGGGCGGCGCCGGCCGCGCTTCCATCGGACGCCGTCCGGGACTGGCTTGATCGCCGCGCGGCACCATCGACGACTCCTGGGTCCTGAAGGCTGCCGGACAATCCAGCCGCACCGGGCTGCGGTGCGCCGGTAGCCCAGAGCTTCCGGCGCCGGCATGCACGCCGACGCTCGCCAAGGATCGCGCCCGCGGGGCTTGGCCCCGCTCCAGAAGCGAGCCCTACGTAATTTCCCTACGGGAAAAAAGCATGCGATGGATGCATCCGAGGGGACGCTTGGTGACGAAGCCCCCGCGTCAAACGCTGTTGTGTCATCCACCACGGCTTGCTGTTCCCCTTATGATCCATCGCCTGTTGCCCACCGTGTCTCGGGCCGCGCTTTCCAGCGCGGCCTTTTTGTTGGCCTCGTCTCCCCTGATCGCGGCCCCACCGGCCGGTGGAAGGGATGATCCCAAGCTCCGCCGCCCGGTCGCCCAGCCGGACGGCGGTCCCGTGGCCGTTCTCTCTTCCGCACTTGCGTCGCGGATCTCCTCGCTCACGCCTACCCAGAGCGCCGGCGTCGTCATCATCTCCTTCAACACTGCCACGGGCTTGGCCGGCGTGCCGAACCTGGACACGCCCCTCACCGGCATCCTCGCCCGCAATGGCATCGCGGTGGGCTCGCGCTTCGAGAGCATCGGCATGATCGCCGCCGTGCTCACCAAGGCCCAGGTCCTTTCCCTCCAGAACGAGTCCTCCGTGCGCTCCCTGTGGGACAACTACCGCCTCTACTACCAGCTCCACCAGGCCCGCGTGCTCTGCGGCGTGGACCGCCTGCGCGCCGACGCCGCCATGACGGCCCGCAACGGCGGCGTCCCCGTGAACGGCGCCGGCACCCCGGCCCCCGTCACCGGTCAGCCGAATCGCCCCGGCTTCACCGTGTGCGTGATCGACTCCGGCATGGACACCTCCGGCTTCCCCACCACCGGCGGCACCTCCGACCTGCCTTACGACAACACGTCCGTCGGCGTGCTCAACCCGAGCGGCAATTCCTACCTGACCGCCCCCACCATTCCGGCGACCAAGGTCGTCCAGAACGTGCAGGTCACGACGGACACGGGCACCGGCGTCGTCGCCTACGTCGAGAACCAAGTCACCAACGACAACGTCGGCCACGGCACGCACTGCTCCGGCATCGTCGGTGGCTCCGGCAACTTTTCCCGCACCATCGCGGCGACCACCGGCCCCAACGGCACCCCGATCGACCCCGCGGTCGGCCAGACCGAGGATTACTCCGGCGCGGCCTCCGGGGTGCGCCTCATGGGCGTCGGCGGCGGCGCTGTGCTCTTCGTGCTCGACGCGCTCGCCGGCATGAACTACGCGATCAATTTCCAGTCGTTTTACAACGTGCGCATCACGTCGAACTCCTACGGCTCGACCGGCGCGTATGACCCGGCCGATCCGCTCAATCTAGCCATCAAGAGCGCCTACGACCACAGCATCACCACCGTGTTCGCAGCCGGCAACTCCGGCCCCGGAGTGGACACGACTTCCAACTCGTCCAAGTCGCCCTACGTGATCAACGTGGCGGCCGGCACCAAGGAGGGCGGCCTCGTGGGCTTCTCCTCCCGCGGCAAGCCCGCCAACGAGCGCGCGCTGAACCCGTCCATCGACGGCTTCAACCTGCCCGCCATCACCGCGCCGGGCACGGGCCGCGAGTTCGAATACAACGCGCCGCCGGCCGCCGGCACCACCACCAGCACCGCCAACCTCCCCGGCAAGCGCTTCAACTCGGACATCATCTCCGTGCGCGCCAAGACCGCCGGCCTCGCGTCGGGCGAGAACGACCAGGAATTCCCCACGCCCTACCAGGCCGCCTACACCGCCATCTCCGGCACCTCGATGGCCTGCCCCTTCGTGGCCGGCACCTGCGCGCTGCTGCTCGACGCCGACGACACCCTCGCGCCCGACGCCGCCCATCCGTCCAACGGCACCACCGGTCGCAAGGGCATCAAGGAAATCCTCCAATACACCGCCAC
>CALMOL010000428.1:8004-16399 GCA_937871685.1 uncultured Verrucomicrobiota bacterium | reverse complement strand
GGGGAAGGGCATGGGAGCGGCAGAGACAAGGGGTCTCGCTTCCTCATGCGGAATCCGGCGGCCCGAACGGACATCGGACGTGAGAATTTTTCTGGCGGCTCCCGGCGGATGCGGCACGCTGCGCCCCGCCGTGTCTGATCCCGCCCGCGAGGTCACCCAAATCCTGCGCCAGTGGGCCGGCGGGGACGCGGACGCATCCGCCCGGCTCATGCCGCTGGTGTATGACGAGCTGCGCCGGCTCGCGCGCGATTACCTGCGCCGGGAGCGCGGCGACCACACGCTCCAGCCGACCGCGCTCGTCCACGAGGCTTACCTGCGCCTGGTGGACGCGGAGGGCATCGCCTGGGAAGGCCGCGCGCATTTTTTCGGCATCGCCGCGCGGCTGATGCGGCGCGTCCTGGTCGATCACGCCCGCGCCCGGAACGCGGAGAAACGCGGCGCCGGCGCGGAGAAGATCTCGCTGGAGGCGGCGGGCGACCCGCCGGGCGGGGCCGCCGTGGAGATCGTGGCGCTGGACGAGGCACTGGGGGAATTCGCCAAGGTCTATCCGCGCCAGAGCGAGGTGGTGGAACTGAAATTCTTCGGCGGCCTGGAGGCGAAGGAGATCGCCCGGCTGATGCAGGTCTCGGAGAAGACTATCCTGCGCGACTGGAGCTTCGCCAAGCTCTGGCTCTTCCGCGCGCTCAGCGAGGAGCCTGGCCATGCCGCCTGATCGCGCCGAGCGCGTGGCCGAGCTGGTCGCCGGGGCGCTGGAGCGGCCGGCGGCGGAACGCGCGGCCTTCCTGGCGGCCGAATGCGGTGGCGACGCCACCCTCCGGGCCGAGGTGGAATCACTCCTGCGCTTCACGTCGGCCGCCAGCGACTTCATCGAGCGCCCGGCCTACGTCCTCGACGCCGAGGCCCTGGCCGCCAGCGGCCCGGTGGGCTCGCTCGCGCCCGGCGCGGAGCTGGGCGCGTTCAAGGTCGTCTCTCTCCTCGGGGAAGGTGGCATGGGCGAGGTGTATCTGGCCGAGGATCGGGAGCTTGGGCGCACCGTCGCGCTCAAGCTCGTGAAGCGCGGCGTCTCGGCGGCCGGCTTCCGCCAGTTCCTGCGCGAGGAGCGCATCCTCGCGGCGCTGAACGATCCCAACATCGCCCGCCTCTACGGCGGCGCCGTGGCCCCGGACGGCCAGCCGTATTTCGTGATGGAATACGTCGCCGGGCGCGACCTCGACGAGCATTGCCGCGCCGAGAAGCTGCCCCTGCGCGCGCGGCTGGAACTCTTCCGCAAGGTCTGCGCGGCCGTCTCCCACGCGCACCAGCAGCTCGTCATCCACCGCGACCTCAAGCCGGCCAACATCCGCGTCACGGCCGGGGGCGAGCCCAAGCTGCTCGACTTCGGCATCGCCAAGGTGCTCGACCCCGCCGCCGACGCGCGGGCCGACGCCACCGCGACCCTCGCGCCGGCGATGACCCCGGCCTACGCCTCCCCCGAGCAACTCCGCGGCGAGCGCATCACCACGGCGGCCGACATCTACTCGCTCGGCGTGGTGCTCTACGAGCTGCTCGCCGGCCGGCGCCCGTGCGAGACGCGCGGCCGCAGCCCGGAGGAAGCCGCGCGCCTCATCGCCCGGCAGGAGCCGCCGAGGCCCAGCGCCGTCGCGCCGGCCGCGCGCCGCCAGCTCGCGGGCGACCTCGACAACATCGCCCTCCGCGCCCTGCGCCCGGAGCCGGAGCGGCGCTACGCCTCCGCGGCCGAGCTGGGCGAAGACATCCGCCGGCACCTGGAGGGGCGGCCGGTGCTTGCGCGCAAGGAGACGCTCCGCTACTTCGCCGCGAAGTTCATCCGGCGGCACCGCCTCGGCGTGGCCGCCGCCGCCCTCGTGCTCCTCGCGCTGCTCGCGGGCGTGGCGGCGGCGGCGTGGAGCGCCCGGGTCGCGCGCGACGAGCGGGCCAAGGCGGTGAGCGTGAGCGCCTTCCTGCGGGAAATGCTGAACCATTCCAACCCGCTTGAGTCCGGGCGGAACGCGCGCGAGACCACCGTGGCCGAGATGCTCGACGCGGCGGCGCGGCGGCTGGAAACGGAGCGCGCGACGATCCCCGCCGAGATTCGCGCCGAGCTGCTCTACATCATCGCGGAATGCTACAGCGTCCAAGGCCGCTACGACCTTTGGGACAAATACATCGGCGAATACGTCGAGAGCCAGGCAGCTTTGAAGGGACTGAGCCACGTCCAGGCCCTGGGCGTGGCCGCGGCGCGTGGTCGCCTGCTCTTCAGCCAGGGGCGCCTGGCCGAGGCGGAGCGCGACTTCCGCGAGGTGCTGCCGCTCCTGCGGGCGGCGATGCTGCGGGGCGAGGTCCGCGCGGAGGCGCTCGCGAACGCCTTGAACAACTTCGCTTACCTGCGCCGCACGCAGGGCGACTCGGCCGGGGCCGAGGCGGCCTTTCGCGAGACGCTCGCCCTCGCGCCGAAACTGGCGCGCGAGTTCCGCTACTTCATCGGCATGACCCGCAGCACGCTCGCGTCCGTGCTGGCCGACGGCGGCCGGTTCCCCGAGGCGCTCGCGTCGGCGCGCGAGGCTGTCGCCGAATACCGGGAAACCCAGGCCACCGGCACGCCCGACTACGGGTTCTCGCTCACGGTGCTAGGCGGCTTTCTCCTCGACCAAGGCGAGCTGGCCGCGGCGGACGAGGCCCTGCGCGAGGGGGAGACGATTCTGCGCCGCCGGCTCAGTCCCACGCATCTCTGGCTTGGCGACAACCTGCGCAACCAGGCGCTCCTGCTGAACGAGGAGGAACGATTCGCGGAGGCCGAGGCGAAGGCGCGGGAAGCGCAGCAGATCTACCTCACGAGCTTCGGGCCGCACTACGACCATTATCCCACGACCCGCATCGCGCTGGGCGTCGCGCTGGGCCGGACGGGCCGCGTCGCGGAGGGCGAGGCCATGATCCGCGAGGCGCTGGAGCAGCGGGCCGCCACGCTGCCACCGGAGCATTTCTGGATCGCGCTGGCGCGGGGCGCGCTCGGGGAATGCCTCGCGCGGCAGGGCCGGATCGCCGAGGCCGGCCCACTGCTCGCCGAGTCCCACGCCGCGCTCGCCGCTCGCCTCGGTCCCGCCGATCCGCGCACGCGGAAGGCGGAGCATCGCCTTGGGCGGCTGCGCGCCGAGGCGCCGGCATCCCGTTGACCGATCAGCCCTGCGATTCTGCCGCGCGCGCGGCACCCTCGAAAGCCAGCACGTCTCGCGCTCGGGCGACGAGGCGGCGCACGCGCTCGGGGTCGGGCGGCTCGCTCCAGCGGCCGCCGCGCTTGAGCGCGGAGCCGATGATGACGCCGTCGCAGGCGGGCAGGAAGTCCGCGATGTTGTCTTCGCGCATCCCGGAGCCGACGAACACCGGCAGGGCGCACGAGCGGCGCGCTTCCTGCACTTCGGCCAAGCTCGGCTCGCGGCCGGTGCTGGAGCCGGTGATGATCACGGCGTCCGCGCCCATGAACTCGGCCGCCTCGGCCATGGCGCCGAGCGTTACGTCCGAGGTGATCGCGTGGGCGGAGTGCTTCTTTTTGATGTCCGCCCACACCTGCACGTCCTGCGCGCCGATCATGCGCCGGTAGCGCAGCAGTTTGCCCGCGTTGGATTCCATTAACCCCTCGTCGGCCACGTGCGCAAAGGCGAAGCACTCGGTGCGGATGAAGTCCAGCCCCGCGGCGTGCGCCACCGCCAGCGCCTCAAAGTCCGCGCCCGCCAGGATTTGCACGCCCACGGGCAGGCCGCTCTCGGTCTTCACGGCCGCGGCGATGATCGCCATCACCGCCGTGATCTCCGGCCCGGCGGATCGCCGCAGGTAGGGCGTGTCATGCATGTTCTCGATCATCAGCGCGCCCACGCCGGCCTCCGCGTAGAGCCGCGCCTCGGCCCGCGCCTGCGCCACGATGTGCGGGATCGGCAGCGCGTGGCCGGGCGTGCCGGGCAGCGCCGCGACGTGGATCATGCCGATCACCGGCTTGCCCTCGTCATGGAACGGCGGCCCCTCGGGAACGGCGGGGGCGGGGTTCTCGCCGGGAGGGGGATCGTCGGAATGCATGGCAGGTCAGAGCTTCTCGTAATAGCGCAGCGCCTCCACCGCGCTGCCGAACTCGCGCAGCGGATACACGCCCTTCGCGCCGCCCGCGCCGGGGTCGCGCACGAGGTAGTCGAAGCCGTCCTTGCCGCACACGACCACGAAGTGCGTGACCTTGTTCGGGTAGCGCAGGCGCACGATCACCGGGTTGCCGCGCCAAAGGTTGGAATCGATCAGGTAGTAGCTCGGGTCGTCCTCATAAACGTGGCGCACCTTGCCGGCGGTGGTCTCGGCGGCCTTCTCCCACTGCAACCAGCCTTGCTCGGTGTAGCCGCCGTTCTGGCGGAGCGCGGCGTTGAGACGCGCGGGGTCGGTGTCCTGGCCGTAGAACTTGAGCACCATCGCCGTCGAGGCCACCGCGCAGCCGGCGGAGCCGAGCGTGTCGTCGGTCTCGCCGAGGTCTTCCTCCGACCAGCGAGGATCGGCCTGGAAAAACTGGGGAACGGGCAACTCCACGCGGCGGAGGAAATAGGCCCCGCCGCTCGCCTGCACCGGCCCCTTCATGAACCAATACGCCGCGCCGATCGCCGCGGCCCCCAGCGCGAGGAGCACCGCGCACGAGAGCAGCCACGCGACCCAGAAACGGCGGCGCGCCCGCGCGGCGACGGGAGAATCAGCGGGCAAAAGGACGGGCGGCATGGACGGCGGCAGACTAAGCGCGTCGCCGCCCGCGGCCAACCCCAAGCGCGACACCCGCTTGTCGCAGGGCTAGTGCAAGTAGATGAAAGCTGGTTGCATTTGAGCGGCGCGACCGGATGGTTTTGCCATGCGACCAAGAATGGTTTCCCGCTGGATCTCCGCCGCCGCGCTGCTCGCGGCGCTCTCCCCCGCCCTCGCTTTCGCGGCCGACGCGCCGCTGCGCGTGGCGAGCCTCCACACCGTCACCACCGAGCTGGTGCAGCGCGTTGGCGGCGACCGAGTCGAGGTCACCGGCCTCGTGAAGCCCGACACCGATCCCCACGATTACGAGCCGACGCCGGCCGACCTCAAGGTGATCGCCGCCTCCGACCTCATCGTGGCCGCCGGCCGCGGCATGGAGTCGTATTTGCCCAAGCTCAAGGAAAGCGCCGGCACGAAGGCGCCGCTGCTCAAGGTCGGCGACGCCCTGCCCGCCATGAAGAAGGAGAAGGGCGCGAAGGACGATCACGACCACGCGCACGGCAAGGACGACCCGCACTGGTGGAATGGCCTCGCCGAGGTGCAGCGCGCCGCCGGCGTGGTGCGCGACCAGCTCGCCAAGCTGCGCCCGGCCGACCGCGAGCTTTTCGCGCAGAACGCCGCCGCCTACGTCGCGGAGCTGGAGGAGCTGCGGAAATGGGCCGCCGCCGAAATCGCCAAGATCCCGCGCGACCAGCGCAGGCTGGCGACCTCGCACCACGCGTTCGCGTATTTCGCGCGCGACTGGGGATTCACGGTGCTCCCGGTGAAGGGCTTCTCCACGACCGACGAGCCCGGCTCGCGCCGCGTGGCCGAGGTGATCGCGCAGATCAAAAAACTGAAAGTGAAGACCGTGTTCCCCGAGAACATGGAGAATCCCAAGGTGCTGACGGAAATCACCCGCGAAACCGGGGCGGCCATCGGCGGCAAGCTGTATTCCGACGGCCTCGGCTCGGGCGACGCCGGCACCTACGCGGGGATGTATCGCTCGAACGTCAACGCCATCGTGGCCGCGCTCGCGCCGAAGCCCTGATCCGCGATGCGCGGCTCCCCTCTCCTGCGCGCGGTTCTGACGCTGGCGGCGCTGCTGCTGATGGCCTGGCCCGTTTGGCAAGTCACGCGCGCGAAGGCGCCGGTCGCCGCGCCGGCGCCGCCCGAGGCGGGCGAAACTGCGTCCGCCAAGGTGCGCCTGCGCCTGAGTTTCCTGCCCGCGCCGCCGCTGGAATGGAGCGTGCGTCACCTCGGCCGCGTGGTCTGGAGCGGAGGCCCGGGCGCCGCGGAAGCAGAATCGCCCGAGCTGGCGATCCCGCTGCCCGAGGAGGGCGCGGACCTTCAACTCACCGCCCGCTGGCCCACCGGCACCGCTTCCGCCGTCGCGCGTCTGCGATTGGTCCGGCCCGACGGCGCGCCGCTGGATCGCAGCGCTTGGGCGGATGAACGCGGCGCACTCGACCAAGTGCTCACCTTTCAGGATTGATCGCAAGACGTTGAGTTGTAGAGGCGGCTCTGTCCGCGCAGCGGACGTGCCGCCTCAAGTTTTCTCCCCGGGTGGCCGCTGCCCGGCCGAGTTGCGGCCACCCAGGAAAATTCCTGAGGCTTGTCCGGCGCCGAGCCCTCCAATCCCAACCCCGCAATTTAGTTGTCCCATCACCACCTCGAAATCCGCGACCTCACGGTGTCCTACCACCGGATTCCCGCGCTGCACCACCTCTCGCTCGACCTCCCGTGCGGCGCGTGCGTGGCCGTGCTCGGGCCGAACGGCGCGGGCAAGTCCACGCTGCTCAAGACGCTCGCCGGCCTGCTGCGGCCAGAGACCGGCGCGGTGGTCTTCCACGGCCATGAGCCGGGCAACCGCGCGCACGACATGGCCTACCTGCCGCAGCGCGAGATGGTGGACTGGGACTTCCCGGCCACGGTGCGCTCGCTCGTGGAGATGGGGCGCTATTCCCGCCTCGGTCCCTTCGGCCGCTTCGGCGCGGCGGACGAGCGCGACGTGAACGAGGCGCTCGCCGCCATGGATCTCGCGGCCTTCGCCGACCGGCAGATTTCGGCCCTTTCCGGCGGGCAGCAGCAGCGCGCCTTCCTCGCGCGGGCGCTCGCGCAGCGGGCGCACGTCATCCTCCTCGACGAGCCATTCACCGGCCTCGACGTGAACTCGTCCGCGCAGCTCGCGCGGATGCTGCGCACGCTCGCCGCGGACGGCCGGCTGGTGATGGCATCGCACCATGACCTCGCGGCCGTGCCGCAGCTCTTCGACCGGGCCGTGCTGCTCAACGGCGAGTTGATCGCCGCCGGGGAAGTAGCCGAGGTGCTGACCGAGGAAAACCTGCGCCGCGCGTATGGGACCGGCGTGTTTGCGGGCAAAGCATGAGCGTGATTTTCGGAAGGTCTATATGGAGTGCGGGAGCTTGCTCCCGCTCTTCACACGGCAACGCCGCCGGCCGTGGACCCGGTGTTGGCTCCGGCCGCACCGACTGGGCTCGAAAGCGTGTTGAGAGCGGGAGCAAGCTCCCGCACTCCATATAGACCTTCCGCAAGTCGCTCCCTCCCCTGACCTTGCGCGCCGGGGCTTCATCACTCCGCTGTTCTCCTTCCCTTCCGCCCGCCGTGCTCTCCTTCCTTACCGAGCCCCTCTCGCACGAGTTCATGCAGCGCGCGCTGCTCGGCTGCGCGCTCATCGGCTTCATCAACGGCTTCCTCGGCGCCTTCGTGATGCTCCGGCGCATGGCGCTGATGGCCGACGCGCTCTCGCACTCGCTGCTGCCGGGCCTCGCGGTGGGCGTGATCCTCTTTGGGCTCGCGCCGGCCGGCCTGTTCTTTGGCGGCCTCGCGGCGGCGCTGCTCGTGGCGCTGGGCGCGGGATTGATCGCGCGCTCGTCCCGCGTGCGCGAGGACGTGGCGCTGGGGGTGCTTTACGTGGTGGCGTTCTCGGCCGGCATCATCCTCCTCGCGAAGGCGCCCACGCGCGTGCCGCTGGAGCATTATCTTTTCGGCAACATCCTCGGCCTGGGCTCGGCCGACCTCTGGACCGCGCTCGGCATCGCGTGCGTGGCGGTGCCGTTGCTCGTGCTGCTCCAACGGCCGCTGCTGCTCATGCTTTTCGAGCCGAACGTGGCGCGGGCGCAGGGCGTGCGCGTGGGGCTGCTGACCTACCTGCTCGTGGCCCTCGTGGTGCTGGCGATGCTCGCCTCGCTCCAGGCCGTGGGCGTGGTGCTCGCGCTCGGGTTGCTCATCGCGCCGGCCGCCACGCTGCACCTGCTGACCGACCGATACGAGCTGCTGCACTGGGGCGGCGGTGTCTTGGGTGCGCTCGGGGCGTGCGCCGGCTTGCTAGCTTCATATTGGCTCGACCTGCCGGCCGGTCCCTGCATCACGCTGCTGCTCGGCGCGTGCTTCGCGGCGGCATACCTATTTGCGCCGCGCTATGGCGTCCTGCCGCGCTGGTGGCGGCGGCGCTCTCATTTCCACGAGGAGTCGCTGGGCCGCTGGGAGCAAGACCACCCGCCATCGGCGCGGCCGTGAGCGCGGCTTGCCCAGCGTAAGCCTTCCAATACGTAGCCAAGCGTGCGCCCGGAGCCGCGGGCGGGGGGCGGCCCCCGGGGGGCCGCGGGGGCGCCGCCGGGCGCCCCCGGGGCGCCAG
>CALMOL010000428.1:0-7994 GCA_937871685.1 uncultured Verrucomicrobiota bacterium | reverse complement strand
GGTGGGCGGCGGCATGACCTACCGGTTCCGCAAGCCGGCCGCCCCGCCCGCCCCCGCCCCCGCGGCTACCCCACCGTCCCCCGGCCCTTCCCCCCCGGGACTCCGCCTTCCCTCATGAATCCCGTCGCGTCAGCGACGGTTGGACGCATCATCAAGCGCGTTCAAGCGTCGCTGACGCGACGCCGGCCGCCTCTTCCGATCCAACCCCACGCTGAAGCGCGGGGCGACGTTCAGATCGCCGCTGACGCGGCTTCACTTCCACGTTGGATCGCGTGTCAGTGTCAGGCGGTCAGCTTCGACGCAGCCACGCGGGGGCGAGGGGATCAGGCGCGCTCCGGCGATCCCAGCCCGACGGCAGCGCCGGTGGATTCCTCCTCCGGCGGCGCGAGCGGGCCGTCGGCGTGCGCGTGGTCATGCACCCAGCGCGGCACGGGCTTCAAGCCCCAGATGAGGCCGGTCCACGAGAGGGCGCGGAGCACGTAGTAGGTCGGGTCGATTTCCCACCAGTGGAAGCCCTGGCGCACCGTGGACTGACAGCGGTGGTGGTTGTTATGCCAGCCCTCGCCGAGCGTGATGAGGGCGAGGATGAAGGAATTGCGCGAGTCGTCCTTCGTCTCGTAGCGGCGCTTCCCGAAGACGTGGGCGAGCGAGTTGATGCAGGCGGTGCCGTGGAAGAGGAACGTGGTCGAGATGAAGTAGCCCCACACGATCATCTGCATGGGCGAGGTGTCGATGCCGCGGGAGCGCAGCCAGGCTCCCCAGCCGGCCAGAACGGAGAGGAGGAGCACCGAGCCGATGAGGTCGTAGCGGTTCAGGAGGCGAAGCTCCGGGTAGCGCGCCAGATCCTTGATCTTGGTGTAGTCGGTCGGGTGGTTCTTGTTCGAGGTGAGCCAGCCGATGTGCGCCCACCAGAATCCGTGCTGCACCGGCGAGTGCGCGTCCACCGGCTCGTCGGAATGCTTGTGGTGATGCCGATGGATGTAGGCCCACCAGAGCGGGCCGCGCTGCACGCAGGTGGTGCCCAGCAGCGCCATCACGAACTGGACGAAGCGCGAGGTGGAGTAGGTCTTGTGCGAGAAATACCGGTGGTAGATGCCGGTGACGAAGAACATCCGGATGAAGTAGAGCGCCACGGCCGTCCAGACGGCCCAGGCGCCGGCGCCCACCCAGATGACTCCCAGGCAGCCAAGATGCAGGACGGCGAACGACAAGCAGCGCGCCGGGGAAATGCGCTCCGGCTGCTGGCGGATGACTTCGGGTGGATCGGTGAAGTGGTCGGAATCGAGGGCCGCGACCAGCGCGTGCCCAGCACGAGAGAGAAAATTCATGAAATGCGGAAAGGAAGGGGGCGGTCGCGCCAGGTCCCGGCCATGCGGGAGGCCGCGCCGCGGAAAACGAGGGGGATGCGCCGGCCTCCCCGCGGGGAACCGCCGGCGCACGAAAAAAACCGTCAGGCCGCAGCCGGCGGCGGTCGCTGTCCACGTTCTGCTTCCTGCTGCCACGTGTCACCGCGGCGACAAATCCGAAGATGATCCGCCACGCCCGCCGCGGGGTCGGCGAGAAGTTCCTGCCGCGACGGAGGCAAGGCCGCGGCGGCCGTGAGCGGGAGACCAGGGAGATCGAGCGCCAGCACCGGCGCCACCCAGGATGTCCCCAGGACCGCGGCCGATGCGAGGCAGGGGCCGGAATCAGCGCGCGCGTTGGCGGTCGGCAGGCGTGGCTCCGCCGCGGAGCAATCGCCCGCGACGAACACCGCCGGCGCGACCGATGGCGGCGCCAAGTCTCCGGTGGCCAAATGATAATACGCCGCGAGGCCGTGCAACTGCGCCGGGGCAAGCATCATCGTGCCCAGCGACGACATCACCCGGCCTAGCGGCGGCGTGGAAAACGACGGCAGGCTCGGGAGCGAGAATGGCAACGTCGGCAGCGTGAAGTGCGGCAGGCGCTCGGGCATCCGCGCCGCCACCGACTCGGCCACCGCGGCCCACGCGCGGCGCACGGAGTCCATCGCGCCCTCGAACACGCCCGTCATCGCCGCGCGCCGGTCGAGCGCCGGGAGAACCCGGAGCAGGAAGGCGGAGAGAAAGGCTTTCACGCGAGGGGGGCGATTGACGGGCGCTGGCCACCTAGAGCGAGGCGCACCCCCTTCCACAAGCCGCAATGCCGGCAGGACGAAAGAAATGTCGCCGCTCGCCTTGACTCGCCCGCGCCCTGCCGATGGCTCGCGGTTGGCCGGGAATGCCCAAAAGCGCCGAAAGTTCAGACGAAACTCATCTGAGTTCAGATGGATTTCATCTGCACTCAGATGAGTTTCGTCTGCACTCAGAACTCGGACATCTGAACGCAGACGCACTTGATCTGCACTCAGACCAAAACCATCTGCACTCAGACGAAGTTCGTCTGAACGCAGATGGCCGGCATCTGAACGCAGAAGCCTTTCATCTGAGTGCAGATCAAAACCATCTGAACGCAGACGAAGTTGGTCTGCACGCAGACGAAAACCGTCTGAACTCAGAACCTTTTCGTCTGAACGCAGACGGGGAGGCATCTGAGTGCAGATGAGGTGGCATCTGAACTCAGATGGGAGCCCGTCTGAGTTCAGATGGGGGGTCATCTGAACTCAGATGAAGGGGCATCTGGCGCTGAAGGAGGATCCTCTTGCCTCAGCCTTGCCCCTCCCGATGCGGAGGCGGGGGCGCACGCGGGAAGGCACGCCGCCAGGAGGGGGGGCCGGCGTCTTGCCGGTCTGGTCTCACCCCAGCGGAACCAGTTCCCAGCGGGTCGCGAGCGGGCCGTTGCCAGGGCGAGCCAAGCGCGGGCGCTCTCCGGCCTCCCGAAATTCAGAACCGTCCGCAACCCCGGCAAATATCGCCGCAACCTCTCGGCGAGAACGCCCCCCAAAAGAGGAATTCACTGGAGAGAAGCATGCATTAAAGCAAACGAGTTGCGTTATTCCTTCCCGCGAATAACGTAAGCGGATTGCATTTATGCGGACTTCCCCTCTCCTTCTGACCACCGTGCTCGCGGCCTCGGCGGCCGGACCCCTCCTCGCCCAAGAGCCGATCCTCCTCGGTCTTTCGCCCGACCGGGTGATCGTTTCCGCCAACGCCCTGCCCGGCACGATCTTCGACTCCGCGCGGCCGGTGGACGTGCTCGAGTTCCCCGAGATCCAGGTGAAGCTCCAGGCGACCCTCGGAGAAACCTTGCGCGATGAGCCGGGCGTGTCCGCCACGAGCTACGGCCAGGGCGCCAGCCGCCCGGTGATCCGCGGCCTGGACGCCAACCGCATCCGCGTGATCCAGGACGGGCTTTCGGTGCTCGACGTGTCAAATACCTCGCCGGACCACGCCGTGGCCATCGAGCCGCTGGCCGCCTCGAAGATCGAGATCGTGCGCGGGCCGGCGGTGCTGCTTTACGGGACCAACGCCGTCGGCGGACTCGTGAACGCCACCTCCTCGCGCATCCCGCGCTCGCCGGTCACGGGTCTCACCGGCTCGGTGGACGCCTCCTACGGCACGGTGAACGACGGCGTGAGCTACTCCGGCATGCTGGAAGGCGGCTACAAGGGCTTTTCCTTTCACTTCGACACCTCCTACCGCCACGCCAACAACTACGACATTCCCGGCTTCAAGCGCTCGGCCGAGCTGCGCGCGCGCGATCCGCGGCCGCTGGAGGACGAGCCGCGCGACACGCTGCCGGACTCCCGCTACGAGACGAAGCAGGCCGGCGGCGGCGTCTCGTGGGCCGGCTCGCGCGGGTTCATCGGCTTCGGCGGCAGCGCCTTCCACACGCTCTACGGCGTGCCGGGCTTCGAGGAAGGCGTGTCGATCAAGCTGAACCAAAAGCGCTACGAGAGCGCCGGCCAGCTCAACCAGCCTTTCCCCGGCTTCCGCTCGATCGCCTACAACTTCGGCTACGCGGCCTACGCGCACCAGGAGCAGGCGCCGGGCGAGCTGGGCACGCGCTTCACGTCCAAGGGCTACGAGGGGCGGCTGGAGCTGCGAAACGAGCGGTTCATGGGTTTCGAGGGCGTGCTCGGTTATCAGATTCAACGCGGCGATTTCCGGGCCGTCGGCGACGAATCGTTTCAAGCGCCGACAAGAACGCAGAACCACGCCTTCTTCGTCTTCCAGGAGATCGCGCTCGGCCGGCAGCTTCGCTTCGAGGTCGGCGGGCGCTACGAATACCAGCGCGTGAAAGGCTCCGCGCTGGACCTGCCGCTCGTGGATGGCTTCGTTTTCCCGGAGGAGCCAGGGTTCGTCCCGCGCCGCCGCACGCTGCACAATTTCTCCGCCGCCGGCTCCCTCGTGTGGACGCCGCGCGAGGATTGGAATCTCGCCTTCTCCATCGGCTACACGCAGCGCCCGCCGACCGGGCAGGAAACGCTCGCCTTCGGGCCACACCTCGCCACGGACCAATACGAGGTAGGCACGCCCGATCTCGCCAAGGAAAAATCGCTCGCGCTCGACCTCACGCTGCGCAAGCGCGCCGGCTGGGTCACCGGCAGCGTGAGCGGGTTCTACTACCGCTACTCGGGCTACGTGGACCTGCTCGACACCGGCCTCGACTTCCTCTCGGCCGCGGACGCCGACGGCGCGGAGGTGCGGCAATTCCTCGGCCGCGGCGCGGACGCCAATCCCGCGCTCGCGGTGGACCTGCGCATCCCTGTCTTCCGCTTCACCGGCCTGGACGCTGATTTCTACGGCTTCGAGGCCGAGGCGCAGGTCCACCTGCTTGGCCCCGTGCCCTCGTCCGCCGCCGGGGACCGCTCCCGCGCCCGCGACGCCGCCGACGGCAAGACGGCGCGGCCGGGCAAGTCCGTGGCCCGCGATCCCGCGCCGGCCTTGGCGCGCGACCTGTTCATCGACCTGCGGGGCGACTACGTGCGCGCCGAGACGCGCGGGAGCAACGGCTTCGACCTGCCGCGCATCCCGCCGCTGCGCCTCGGGGCGGGCCTCGTTTACAAGGATCAGCGCCTCACCGCGCGCGTCGATTACCGCCGCGTGTTCCGGCAGGACCAGACGGCCCCCCTCGAGACCGAGACGCGCGGCTACAATGATCTCTCCGCCTCGGTGCAATACACCTTCGCCTCCGGCCCCGTGACGTGGACCGCCTACGTGAAAGGCGCCAACCTCACCGACGCCGAGCAGCGCAACCACGTGAGCTACCTCAAGGAAGTGACTCCCCTCCCCGGCCGCAACGTGACCGTGGGCCTGCGCGCGAGCTTTTGAGCGCCGCCGCCGGCGCTATGCCTCGGAAAAGCGACCCCGCTGCGGCAGGCCGGGCTAGCGTCCCGGATGAACGAAGCCCCTGGCATCGAACCGGTTCGGGAACGGATCCTCACCGCCTACATCGCGCGCCTCAACGAGGAGGGCCGGCCGCCGGCGACGGTGTTCCGGTTCTGCCGCGACCTCGGGATCACGGAGGGCGAGTTCTTCGCGGAGTTCCCGTCCTTCGAGGCCGTGGAGGATGAATGGTGGCGGCGGCTCGCCGCGCGCGTCATCCAGGCGGTGGAGGGCGGGCCGGAGTGGGCGGAGTTCACGGCGCGGCAGCGGTGGCTCACGTTCCTTTTCGCCTGGCAGGACGCGGCGCTCGAGCATCGCTCGCTGCTCTTGCTGCGCTGCGGGGGGTGCGTCCCGCGGGCGAGGACGGCGAGGATGGAAGCGGAAGTCCGCGAGTTTGCCGGGCGCGTGGTCGCGCACGGCGTCGCCGCGGGCGAGATCGCGCCGCGCGGCCGGCTGGGAGGCTCCTACCCAAGCGCGCTGTGGCGGCACTTCCGGGCGGTGGTCGAGTTTTCCGTGCGCGACCGTTCCGACAAGTTCGAGCGCACGGATGCCTTCATCGAGAAGAGCGCTGGCCTCGCCTTCGACCTTCTTCGGCCGCAGGCCATCGACTCGCTGGCCGACTTGCTCCGCTTTCTCGCGGCCGGCTTCCGCGCATGACTGCCCCGTCCGACGGCGGCCAGGATTCGATTCGCTCCACGCGCCTGGGCCGCACCGCGGCGCTGGCCGGAGCCGGCGCGCGCGTGGGGATGAACTACCTCCGCCACTACGCGCGCCGGGCTGTTGGCGGCGCGAAGGACGAGGACCGCCTCCACGCCGAGAACGCGGCGGAGGTCTATGAGACCTTTTCCAAGTTGAAGGGCGGGCCACTGAAGCTCGCGCAGATGCTTTCCATCGACCAGAACGTGCTGCCGCCGGCCTACGTGCGGGAGTTCGCCCAGGCGCAATACTCGGCCCCGCCGCTCTCGTATCCGCTGGTGGTGCGCACGTTCCGGCGTGAGTTCGGGAAGGAGCCGCGCGAGATGTTCGATGCCTTTGAGCCGAAGGCCGCGGCCGGCGCCTCCATCGGCCAGGTGCATCGCGCCACCAAGGACGGCCACGCCTACGCCGTGAAGGTGCAATACCCGGGCGTGCGCGAGAGCCTGCGCAACGACCTGCGCGTGGTGAAGCCCATCGCCCTCGCCGTGCTTGGCCTGCGTGAGGCGGACGTGGCCGAGTTCTTCGCCGAGGTCGAGGCCCGGCTGCTTGAGGAGACGGATTACACGCTGGAGCAGCGCCGCTCCATCCGGCTGGCGGAAGCATGCGCGAACCTGACTGGCGTGCGGTTTCCGGCGCAGCATCCCAAAATGTCGTCGCCGCGAATCATCACGATGGACTGGGTGGACGGCGAACCGCTGGACCGCTGGGCCGACGGCCCAGCCAGCCAGGCCGAGCGCGACCAGATCGGGCAGGCGCTCTGGGACTTCTACGCTTTCCAGGTTCACGAGTTGCGCGTCTTCCACGCCGACCCGCACCCCGGAAACTTCCTCGTGCGCGACGGTATCCTGTGGGTGCTCGACTTCGGCTGCGTGAAGGAGCTGGACGAGGACGCGCACCGGCGGCAATTCCGAATGCTTGAGCCGACCCTGCTAGCCGATGACGCGGCGCTGGAGGCGGCGATGGAAGACCTGCGCGTGCTCCGCCCCGACGATCCCCCGGCCGACCGCGCCGAGGCCAAGGCCGTGATGCGCCGCTCGCTGGAGTTGCTCGGCCGCCCCTTCCGCGAGGCGGCGCACGACTTCGGCGACCCGGAGTTCATGCGCGCGATCTTCGCCCTCGGCGAGGAAAACCGTCGCAATCCCACCCTCCGTCGCATGCGCGGCCCGCGCGGCTCGGCCGAGGGCCTCTACGTGTCCCGCGTGTATTTCGGCCTCTACTCCCTGCTCAGCCGCCTGCGGGCCCGAGTGCGGACCGGGGGGCAGAGGACGTGATCCGTGAGAGGTGAAAGGTGAGAAGTGGAGCCGAGCCAGGCGCCGGCCACAGCGCTGCCGCCCACGCGGCCTTGGTCCGTCGCTTTCAGACGCGCCTGTGCTCGGTCCACTTCTCACCGTTCACTTCTCACTTCTCACCGCTCCCTCCGTCCTCTCGATCCGTCTCGGAGTTTGACAGGGAGGCTCGCACCCCTACCTTCCCGGCCCTTTTCTTCCAAGCCCGCTTCCGTCATGGCCGCCAACAATCGCAATCAGTCGAATCCCACCTTCTCCATCCGCAAGGAGGATGTGGAGCGTCAATGGTGGGTCATTGATGCCACCGACAAGCCTCTCGGCCGCGTCGCCGAGCGCGCCGCCGTCCTCCTGCGCGGCAAATACAAGCCATCCTTCACCCCGCACATCGATTGCGGCGACTTCGTGGTCGTCGTCAACGCCGAGAAGGTGAAGCTCACCGGCAAGAAGGAGACGCAGAAGACCTACATGTCCTTCTCCGGTTACGTGGGCGGCCACAAGACCGAGACCGCCGCCGCCCGCCGGGCGCGCCGGCCGACCCTGCTCGTCGAGCGCGCCGTGCGCGGCATGGTGCCGCACAATCGCCAGGGCCGCGCGCAGGCGCCGCGCCTCAAGGTCTATGCCGGCGGCGAGCATCCGCACACCGCGCAGCAGCCTCAGACCGCCGCGGTGGCCTGATCTTCCCGATTTCTGCTTCCCCTGATTTCATGAGCCTCGACCTCGTTTCCCC
>CALMOL010000427.1 GCA_937871685.1 uncultured Verrucomicrobiota bacterium | reverse complement strand
ACGCCTACAACGCCCTCGAGCCGCACATCGACGCGCGCACGATGGAAATCCACCACACGAAGCACCAGCAGGCTTTCGTCACCGGACTCAACGGGCTCGTCGCGAACAACCCGGACATCGGCAAGAAATCCGTCGAGGAACTCTCGCGCGGTCTCGCCTCCGTCCCGGAGGCCATCCGCACCCCGGTGCGCAATTTCGCCGGTGGTCACTGGAACCACATGAACTTCTGGATGATGATGAAGGCCGGCGGCGGCGGCGACCCCACCGGGAAGCTCGCCGACGCCGTCAAGAGCGCCTTCGGCGACATCGGCAAGATGAAGGAAGAATTCAACAAAGCGGCCGCCACGCGCTTCGGTTCCGGCTGGGCGTGGCTGGTGGTGGGCAAGGACAAGAAGCTGGCCATCGGCTCCACGGCCAACCAGGACAACCCGCTCATGGGCCTGGACGTCACCGGCAAGGGCACCGTCGAGGGCACGCCGGTTCTCGGCTTGGACGTGTGGGAGCACGCTTATTACCTCACCTACCAGAACCGCCGCCCCGACTACATCAAGGCATGGTGGAACACGGTGAACTGGGACGACGTGTCCAAGCGCTTCGACAAGGCAATGGCCTGACCATTGGCTCGCACGCAGTCTCCCCCTTCATGGCGATCCCGGCGACGGGGCCGCCATTTTTCTTGCCTGGTCAGCGGGTGCTCGACCGCCGTCGCCCGACCATCGGCGCGCCGCGACGGACCGCGTCGTCCCACCCGTGGCTGCCAGCCTTGGGCGCCAAAAAGAAAACGCCGGGCGCAAGAGCGTCCCGGCGTTTGTCTTTAGAATTTGGAACGGCGCCGCCTCAGCGGTCGCGGCCACGGGCCGAGTCGCGGTAGTTGACCTGCTTGCTGTCCACGATGGGCTTGCCATCGGGGCCGCAATTGGATCCAGGTTTGGGATACTCGCCGGCCACGGGGCGATTCGGCGTCGGAATCAAGCGGATGGCTCCCTTCGCGTTGTTACGCCAGCCGGCTGGATCGGCGAACTCGTCGCCCGAGTCGCGCAGGCCGGTGACTTGGCTTTCCAGGCCGGTGCCGTAGGGCTGCTGGACGATCGTGGGCGTGACAAAGACGAGGAGGTTGCGCTTGGTGCGGGCGTTGAGGCGCTCCTGGAAAAGATAGCCGAGCACGGGGATGTCTCCGAGCACCGGCACCTTGGTGCGACCCTTGGCGATTTCATCCTGGAGGAGGCCACCAATGGCTAGGGTGCAGCCACTCTTGATGAGGACGTTGGATTCCAGCGAGCGCGTGTCGATGATGGGCGAAGATACCGAGGCGCCGCCGAAGGTGAAGGTCTGGTCGCCAACGCGGTTGGAGATCTCCGGCTTCACCGACATCGTGACGTAGTTATCCTTGTTGATGGTCGGCTTGACGATCAGCGTGTTGCCATAAGTCTTGTCCTCGAAGCCGGAGAAGACGGCGGTGGCGGTCTGCTCGTTGAAGTTCAGGCGCGGCACAGGCTGCTTGCGCACGATCTTGATGGTGGCTTCCAGGTTATTGGCGGTGACGATGCGCGGGTTGGCGAGGAACTCGGCGTCCTGATCTTCGTTGAGCAAGCGCAGCGTGGCGCTCATTTGCGGAATGGACAGGATCGCGAGCTGGCCGGCGGCGAGCGAGCCGAGCCGTCCCAGCGAGGAGCCGTCCAGCACGAAGTCGCGGTTCTGGACCGTGCCGTTAGTATTGAAGGTGACGGTGCGGGTGCCAAAGCCCTGGGCACGCGTGCCGTCCGGGTTGAAGAGCGGCAGCGTCGTCGAGGTCGGCAGGCCGTTGGCGTCCGGCAGGCCAAAGAAGGTCTGCGAGCGATCCACCGGCGTGGCCAGGCTGCTGCCGCCGTAGCGGAAGGTCTGCGGCGTGGACGACGAGCCAAACACGCCGCCCCAGTTGATGCCATAGCTCTGGCGCGGGTTGGAGGCCACCTCAACGAGGCGGGCCTCGATCATCACCTGCTGCGTAGGCTTGTCGAGGCGGCGCACGAACTCGCGCGTGGCGTCCACGGCCGACTTGAACTCGGTGTAGTAAATAGTGTTCGTGCGCTCGTCTACCTGCACATCCGCCTTGGAGGCGAGCTGCGACTTGATGAGCGCAGCGACCTTGGGCGCGCTGGCGTAGGCGAAGGTATAGTATTCGGACTGGGAGGGCTCGGTGACCTCGGTGGCGTCCTTGACGTAATAGACGTTGTCCACCTTCACGAAGCGCAGGCTTTTGGACGAGGTGATGGCCTGGATGGCTTCCAGCGCCGTCACGTCCTCCAGGCGGGTCGTCACGGTGGAGGGCTGCGCGAGCACCTTGTCGGAGATGATCAGGTTGATGCGTGCCTGCCGGGCCAGCAGCCGCAGCACGGTGCTCAGCTCGGTGTTCTCGAACTCGCGCGGACGCCGCGTGCCGGCGTCATCCACCGCGGGCGTCGCTCCAGGCGAGGCGGCGGCCGAGGGCGGGTCGATCGGCATCGGCGCGGCGGCTGGCACGGTGCCGGGAGGAGCGACGGGCGGAGGCGCGTCGGTGGGGGTGGGAT
>CALMOL010000426.1 GCA_937871685.1 uncultured Verrucomicrobiota bacterium | reverse complement strand
CCACGCCCGGGCGCCCCCGCCCCCGGGGGGCGGGAGGCGGACACGCAAATCCTCTCCGTTGTGACGGGTTCCCCGGATGCCGTCAATCTTTGCGTCGTCCTGCTTCCCTTACGCCGCGGCCGGCTTCGGCTCGCCGTGCGGGCGATCCTTCTGTCCTTCGCCAGCGGCGTCCTGCTCGCGGGGCGGCTTCGCACCGGGACCAGAGCGGCGGAACAGGGGCACGCGGTCGAGCACCTTTTCTTGGAACGCCTCGAAGTAGAGGAACAACACCGGTGTGACGTAGAGCGTGATGACCTGCGAGACGATCAAGCCACCCACGATCACCAAGCCCAGCGGGCGGCGCGATTCGCCGTCGGCCCCGAAGCCGAGCGCGAGCGGCACGGCGCCCATGAGCGCGGCGAGCGTGGTCATGATGATCGGCCGGAAGCGCTCGATGCTGGCCTCGTGCGCGGCCTTGTCGGCCGGCACGCCCTTGGCCATGAGTTGGATGGCGAAGTCCACCATCATGATGCCGTTCTTCTTCACGATGCCGAGCAGGAGGAAGATGCCCACGAAGGCGTAGAGCGACGCCTCCTGGTTAAACACGAGCAGCGTGGCCAAGCCGCCCACCGCAGCCACGGGCAGCGAGGTGAGCACGGTGAGCGGGTGGACGTAGCTTTCGTAGAGGATCCCGAGGATCACATACATCGCGAACACGGCCGCGATCATCAGCACGCCCAGCGAGCCGATCGTCTCGGCGAACACCTTCGTCTCGCCCTGCGCGGAGCCGGTGACGGCCTGCGGCAGCGTTTCGCGCGCGGTCTTCTCGACGAAGGCGGCGGCGTCGCCGATCACGGCCTCGGGCCGGAGGTTGAACGAGATGGTGGCGGCCGGGAACTGGTTGAGGTGCGCGATGTTCTGCGGGCCGACGGTCTCTTTCCAGCGGGCGACGGCGGAGATAGGCACGAGGTTCTTGCCGTCGTCGGAGCGCACGTAGAGCAGTCCGAGGTTCTCGGGCACGGAGCGCTCCCGGTCGCCGGTCTCGAGAATGACCTGATACTGGTCCGTGGGCTTCTTGATGAGATAGACGTAGTTCTGCGAGTAGGCGTTTCGCAGGGCGGAGAGAATGCGCTGCGCCGACACGCCGTAGGTGGAGGCCGGTTCGCGCAGGATCTCGATCTCAAGGTTCGGCGTGGCGGTCAGGAGGTCGTTGTTGACGAAGAGGAAGCCAGGATAGGCGCGCAGCTTTTCCGTGAGCTCCTCTGTGGCCTTCCGCACCGCCTCGCCGTCGATGCCCGACACGGTGTAGGAGAACTTGCCCTGCGAGTTGCCGGTGGCGCCGGTGGAGATCTGGAGCACCGGGTTGGGCGAGACGTAGGCGACGAGGCCGGGGATCTTGTTGATCTCGCGGGTCACCTCCGCGATCACCTGGTTGATGGGCGCGCGCTCCTCTCGCGGGCGCAGGAACAGCACGATGATGATGTTGAAGCCCTGCGTGCGGATGATGGACTTGTCGATGCCGGGGTTCTTCGTCAGGATCTCGCCCACCGCGCCGAGGTAGGAGCGCACGGCATCCGGAGAGGTGCCTTCCACGGTGCGGATGATGCCGCGCGCGAAGGCGGAGTCTCCCACCGGCAGGAAGGCCACGCGCTGCGCCTTGAAGAGCACGGCCGTGGCGATGAGGCACAGGACGAAGGCGACCAGCGACACCCAGCGGTGATGCAGCGCCCAGTCGAGCGTGCGGCCGTAGCCCCGGAGGATGCGCTCCATCACGGCGTTCGTCTTGCGCTCCATCCACGTCTTCGTGTGGGAAGAGTGGCCGCCGAGCAGGCGCGCGCACATCAGCGGCGTGAGCGTGAGCGACACCACGCCCGACGCGACGATGGCCACGATGATGACCACCGCGAACTCGCGGAACTGCAGGCCGAGCACGCCCGGCATGAAGACCAGCGGCAGGAACACCGCCGCCAGCGAGAGCGTCATCGAGAGGATCGTGAACGCAATCTCCTTCGCGCCGGCCAGCGCGGCTTCCAGCGGGCCTTCGCCGAAGGTTTCCATGCGGCGCACGCAGTTCTCGAGGAACACGATGGCGTCGTCCACGAGGAAGCCGATGGCCAGCGTGAGGGCGAGCAGCGAGAGATTGTCCAGCGAGTAGCCCAGCGCCTGCATGGTGACGAAGGTCATCATCAGCGAGAGCGGCAGCGCGACCACCGGGATGAGCGTGTCGGCCACGCGCCCGAGGAACACGAAGATGACGATCACCACGAGCACGAAAGCGATCACGAGCGTCTCCTGCACGTCGTGGACCGAGTCCACGATGGTGAGCGAGCGGTCGTAGGTCGGGATGAGGTCGATGGAGCCGGGCAGCTCGCGCTTGAGCTGCGGGAGGAGGTCCCGCACGGCGCGCGCCACGTCCACGGTGTTGGTCCCGGGCTGGCGCGAGACGGCCAGGGTGATCGAGGACGGGGAGGGGGGGCGGCCGCGAATGTTGAAGATGCGCACGTAGCGCTCGTCCTGGATGGACTCGGTGACCTCGGCCACGTCGCCCAGGCGGATCACGTTGCCGTCGCGCTCGGCGATGACGAGGGCGGCGTAGTCGCCGGGCTTCTCGAGCTGGCCCTGCGGCTGGAGCAGAAAGGTGCGCGCGGGGCCGTCGAACTGGCCGGCGCCCTGGTAATTCGTGCCGTTCTTGATGGCCGTGGCGAGGTCGTCCATCGTCAGGCCGCGCGAGGCGAGGCGAGAGGGATTGGCCTTCACGCGGATGGCGCCCTTGGAACCGAAGAGATCCACCTTTGAGACGCCCGGCAGGATGGAGATGCGCTGGGCGACGAGGTTGTTCGCGAAGTCGTAGATCTGCCCAAAGGTAAGCGACTCGCTCGTGAGGCCGATGAAGAGGATGGGCTGCTCGTTCGGGTTCTGCTTGGAGAGCGTGGGCTGCGAGGGGAGGTCGGGCGGGAGCGAGCCGCCGGCCTGCTGGATGGCCGCCTGCACGTCCGTGGCGGCGGCGTCCACGCTCTTCGAAAGGTTGAACTGGAGGACGATCGAGGTGGAGCCCTGCGAGGAGTTCGACGTGATGATGTCGATGCCGGGGATCTGGAGGAACTGCTTTTCCAGCGGCGTGGCGATGGTGGACGCCATCGTCTCGGGCGAGGCGCCGGGATAGGAGGCGCTCACCGAGAGCACCGGGAAGTCCACGGTGGGCAGATCGTTGACCGGCAGGCGCTGGTAAGCCAGCACGCCGAAGACCACCGTAGTCACGGTGAGAAGCAAGGTCATCACCGGCCGGCGGATGAAGGGTTCGGAGAGGTTCATGGGTTATTCCAAAATGGGCGGCGTGCCTCGTGCGGCGGGCCACAGGCGCACGAACACCACGCGCCGGGATTCATCCTCTACACGGTAGAAGGCGTGGTATTGTCGGAAGCGCACAAAGAGATGACCGGGCACCATGGGATCGTGCCGGCCGGTGTGGGGGAAATCTTCCAGGCGTTTGAGACGGGTCTTCAGCGCACGCTCAAAGTTCTCCGCGGTCATCGGCCCGATTTCGGCGGCCAACCAACGACTCGCGCGCCGGATATCCGCCTCAAACTGGGGCAGCGCATCTACTCGGTAGGACATTTTCTCAAGTCCTCGAAGAGCTGGTCCACGCTTTTGACGCGGCCGGCGGCAAGGTCGGCGTCCGCCTGCGCGATCATCTCGCGCGCCTCGGCCTCGCTGATGCCGGAAGGCTCGGAGCCTTGCAGCCGCCAGACCCAGTCGAAGAGCTCGCCCAAATCATCCTCGTTCAAACAGACGATGTCCGCCTTGATCTGCTCTAGCG
>CALMOL010000425.1 GCA_937871685.1 uncultured Verrucomicrobiota bacterium | reverse complement strand
CATCAAAGGAGGGGATGCTATCGTCCCATTCAAGCAGCGTGGCGGTGTGCCCGCAGAGCTCGATGGCGCGGTCGTAAAGTCTCCACACCGGGTCGCATACCGGGGCGTCGTGGGTGTCGAGGATGAACCGCTCGTATTTGGAATGCCCCGCGATGTGGATCTGTCCCACGCGGTGGTGCGGCACGCGCTCGATGTAGTCGAGCGGGTTGAAGGAATGGTTCTGCGAGGAGACGTAGATGTTGTTCACGTCGAGCAGGATGCCGCAGTCGGCTCGCTCCACGACCTCGGTGAGGAACTCCCACTCGGTCATGTCCGAGACGTGAAACTCGGCGTAAGAGCTCACGTTTTCCACGCAGATGGGCACCTCGAGATAATCGCGCGCCTCGCGGATGCGCTGGGCGGTGTGCCGCGCCGAGGCCGTCGTGTAGGGCATCGGCAGGAGGTCGTGCGTGTAGCGCCCATCCACGCTGCCCCAGCAGAGATGGTCGGAAAGCCAAGGCGTGTTCGTGCGCTTCACCAGGCGCTTGAGCTTCTTGAGATGCTCGCGGTTCAGCTTGTCCGCGGAGCCAAAATACATCGCCACGCCGTGCTGCACGACACGGTATTGCTCGAGGATCTCGTCGAGCACCTCCAGCGGGCGGCCGCCGTCCACCATGAAGTTCTCCGAGATGATCTCGAACCAATCGACGGTCGGCTTCTCGGCGAGGATGTGCCGGTAGTGCGGCACCCGGAGGCCGATGCCGATGCCGTAGTCGGTCTGGCCGTTGAAGGGATTGGCGGGCATCGGGAGGAGAAAGAGCGAAGGGAGGAAGGCGTGGGATGGGACCGCGCCTTCCGAGACGGAACCGGCGGAACGACCGAAGGTTACTTCTTGTCCTTCTTCTCGGTCGAGCAGCCGCCTTTGCCCTTGCAGGAGTTCTTGCCCTTGCAGCCGTTGTCGCCGGACTTGCAGCCGCCCTGGCCCTTGCACTCGTTCTGGCCCTTGCAGGCGTGGGTGCCCTTCTCCTTCTTGCCGAGGAGGGACACGCCGGCGACGGCCGTCTGGTCATTGGAGTTGGCGGCGACGGCAGCGGAGCCGGCGAAGAGGCCCGCCATGGCAGCGGCGGCGATCACGGTCTTGTGGGAGGTCTTCATGATTCTGAGGGAGGTATGTTTGGGTTCTGACTGACTTGCTCTGTATTTGCCGCGCCCGGGATTGGGCACGCGCAAATCTGGGGCCGATGGGCCGGCGACAAAGCCACGCCGGGATCGGAGGCGCGCGGGGACGCGCAGAGGGGGAAAGGGCCTCGCCGCCGGGGGAAGCAGCCAAAGCGGTCGCATTACAGCGACTCCGCTTGAGGGTGTCAAGCCACCACCGGCGGTGGAAGCTGCAGCCGCGCGCGCCACGCGTGCCGGGCGGGATCGAAGCGCGGCCGGAAGAGAGCCGCCGCCCACGCGACCATCGCGCCGAGCGCCGGGACAAACGCGGCCAGCGACGGCTCAAGCCTCGCCGCGCGACGGAGCGCGGCCGTCGAATCCAAGTCCCCTCGCGCCACCAGCACCGCCACGCTGCCGCGCTGGCCGGCCCGCCGCCGGAGCATCTCGAAATCGATCCCGCGGTTCCAAGCGATCCCAGCGAGCACGCCGTCTTCGCCCGCGGGGAGGCCGATGAGCCAGCACCCGCCGCCGTGATCCGGCCCGAGCACCAGCGCCGCGCCCTCGTCCATCCGCGCGAACGCCTCGGCGATGTCGGCCTGGCTCAGGCCGGGGCAATCTCGCCCGACGATCACGACCTGCTCCGCGCCCGCCGCGCGCAGCTCCGCCACCGCATTTTCCAAGCGCTCCGCGAAGTCGCGACCCCGCTGCGCGTGCCATTCCACGCCGCTCCGTTCATCCATCCGCGGCCCGCGCGAAAACCAGTGCACCGCCCACGGCCCCTCGATCCTTCCCTGCGGTGAAAGCAACGGCGCAAGCGCCCCACCCCACCGCCGCCGGCCCAAGTCCAGCGCCAGCGGGTCGGCGAAGACCAGCAAGGCACGGCGCGAAGTGGAGAAGGGCATGAAGTCCAACGTGCTTGAGCCATAGAACGCGAACCGTATTCCCGGACGCAAGAAAAATTATCCGCCACCGCGATCGTCTCGCCGACCATTGCCCTTTGGAGGCCGGCCGCTTTTCGGGCAACGCCGGCGCCGCCCGATCACAGGCCGCGCAAACCCTAGGCTCGCTGCCCACCCCATCGTTGGACTCACCGCAGCCCGCACGCTTGCCGAACCCGGGCGAGAACTTCGGTGGCCACGCCGCGGGCTTTCGCGGCGCCGGCGCGGAGGACCTCGTCCACGGCGGCGGGGTCGGCGGCCCACTCGGCGCGCTTGGCGCGCATGGGGGCGAAGTATTCCCAGGTGGCGGCGAAGAGGCGCTTTTTGAAGTCGCCGTAGCCGACGCCGCCAGCGCGGTGCTCGTCTTCCATCCTCGCCGCGTCCTCGGGCGAGGCGACGAGGCGATGGAGGGCGAGGAGAATCGAGCCTTCGGTGGGCTTGGGCGACTCGACCGGCGTGGAGTCGGTGACGATGCCCATGACCTTTTTCCGGAGCGCCTTTTCCTCCGCGAAAAGCTCCAGCGCGTTGCCGTAGCTCTTGGACATCTTTTGGCCGTCGAGGCCGGGCACCACGGCGGTGCTCTCGGCGATGAGCGCCTCGGGCAGGCGCAGCACGGGCGCGCCGTAGCGGTCGTTGAAGCGCTGGGCGAGGTCGCGCGTGATCTCCAAGTGCTGCTTTTGGTCGCGGCCGACAGGCACGAGGTCGGAATCGTAGAGGAGGATGTCGGCGGCCATCAGCACGGGGTAGGACAGCAAGCCGTGCGAGGCTTCCAGGCCGCGGGCGGTCTTGTCCTTGAAAGAATGCGCCAGCTCCAGCCGGCTCATGGGCATGGCGGTGGAGAGGATCCACGCGAGCTCGGTGACCTCGGGCACGTCGGACTGGCGGAAGAAGCAGCTGCGCGCCGGGTCGAGGCCGCAGGCGAGGAAGTCCAGCGCGGTGTCGCGCACGTGGCCGCGCAGGGCGGCGGGATCGTGCACGGTGGTGAGGGCGTGGAGGTCAGCGATGAAGTAGAAGGCGTCGCCCTCGGCCTGGAGCGCCACGGCCGGGCGCATCATGCCAAAGTAGTTGCCCAGGTGCAGCGCGCCGGAGGGCTGGATGCCGGAAAGGATGCGTTTCATTGACGAGGCGGAGCGAACGAAAAGGGAGGGAGAATTTTAGACAGGATTACGGGATTTTCAGGATTAACGGGATGGGACTGCGGGCGGCCGGGAGAGCCTTGCGTCTCGGGGACCTTGATCCTTCGAGCAAGTCAGCAGCTGATACCGACCCGCACGCTTGCGGAGGAAGGGGAACCGATCCCCAATCCTGTGAATCCCGAAAATCCTGCAATCCTGTCTCCCTTGCACCGCACCCGGAATCAAAGCTTCGGGATCAGCTTGAGGAGGGTGTCGGTCAGGCGGGCGCGGACGGGGGCAAGGGAAGCGAGCAAGCGGCGCAGCGCGCCGATTTGGCGAGGGTTCTTCACGAGGTGCCAGGCGAGCCTGCCCAGCGGGGGCTTCTGCGTTTCCAAGTCCCACAGCAGGTAGCCGGGCACGGGCAGCGTGGTCTGAGCGTCGTCGGAGATGGCGCGCAGCGCGAGCATGGGCACGCCGGCGGCATCGCACAGCGGCTTCACGGCCGCGGTTTCCATGTCCACGGCGAGCGCGCCGCTCTTCGCGTGGAGCGCAGCCTTGTCGGCGGCGGACTCGATCACCACCATCTCGGAGGTCAGCCGGCCGCGGTGCAAGCCCTTCTCGCTCGCGAGCGTTGCCTCGGCGCGGGCGAGCAGGGCGGGGTCGGAGTAGTTCTCGACGAGCAGCATGTCGGCGTGCGCGAGGTGGGGACCGAGGCCACCGCCGTATCCGGGGCAGAGGAGCAGGCGCGGCTTCTCGGTGCCGCTGAGCGCGCCGGAATCCTGCAAGCGCTGCGCGGCGGACTGCGGCCCGACGCCCAGATGAACCACGAGGACCTTCTCGCCCCCGAGCGTGCCCTCGACGACGGGCAGGTCAGCCCGGCCTCCGAGGGTGCGACGGTTCTCGAGGCGCGGGAGGAAGTCCTTGGACTCCTCCGCCATGGCGAAGGTGACGACGATCATTGCGCGCCGCCTATCCGCTGGCGTCGCTCACCGCGCAAGCGCCCGCTAGATCCGGCTGCCGGAGCGCATGAAGAGCTGGAGCGTGATCATCACCAGCGCGATGACGAGCGCGAAGTGGATCGCGTCTCCGCCGACGTGGAGAAACAATCCGGCGACATATCCGACGAGCAGAAGAATTCCAAGGATGGCGAACACGAGGATTGGGGGGTTGAATGTTTTCTTTCGCATCGCGTGAGCGGCACCGTGCGGTCCCGCGGCGAAGCGTCATGCAGGGAAGAGCGGCCCTCTGGCCAGCAGAGGCGGCTCGCGGGAGGTCTATGGAGGGCGGGAGCTTGCTCCCGCTCTCAGCACGCCTCCGGACCAAGTCGGTGCAGCTGACGGCAAATCCACGCCCCCGGTCCGAAGCGCGACCGTGTTAAAAGCGGGAGCAAGCTCCCGCCCTTCATAAAGACCTCCCGCGCCTTGCTCACCAGATCGACACGCGCTCCGCGGCGGGGCGCATCATCTTGGCGTCGGCGGGCGCGCCCCAGGCCTCGGCGAACTCGGGCAGGTTTGCCAGGGGAGCGTTCACGCGCAGGTAGGGCGGCGCGTGCGGGTCGGTCTTCAGGCGCAAGATTGTGGTCTCGCGGCGGTCGTGCCCGCGCCACACCTGTGCGTAGCCGAGGAAGAAGCGTTGCGCGGGCGTGAAGCCATCCACCTTCTCGTCGCGCTGGGCGGCGGGCTTGGCGGCCAGGGCTTTTTGGAAGGCGCCCCACGCGACCTTCAGGCCGCCGAGGTCGGCGATGTTCTCGCCCTCGGTGAGTTCGCCGTTGACCTTCATGCCGTCGATCACCTCGTAGGAGGAAAACTGGTCGATGATGACTTTCGCGCGCTTGGTAAACTCGTCGTTGTCCTCCTTGGTCCACCAGTCGCGCAGGTTGCCGGCAGCGTCGAACTGGCGGCCCTGGTCGTCGAAGCCGTGGGTCATCTCGTGGCCGATTACCATGCCGATGGCGCCGTAGTTGATCCCGTCGTCCGCGCCGAAGGTGTAGAAGGGCGGCTGGAGGATGCCGGCCGGGAACACGATTTCGTTCATCGGCGGATTGTAGTAGGCGTTCACGGTCGGCGGCGAGATCAGCCACTCGCCGCGGTCCACGGGCTTGCCGATCTTGTCCATGGTGCGGTTGAACTCGAAGCGCTGGGAGTCCATCACCATGCGGAGGAAGGAATCCTTCCGCTCGAGGGAAAGCCGCGCGTAGGAGCGCCAATGGTCCGGGTAGCCCATCTTCACGGTGAAGGCGGCGAGCTTCTTCTGCGCCTCGGCCTTGGTGGCGGGGCTCATCCACTCGAGCTTGTCGAGACGCTCGCGCAGGGCGACGCGCAGGTTTTCGACGAGGGCGAGCACGGCCTTCTTCGCGGCGGGCGGGAAATGCTTCTCGACGTAGAGCTGGCCGAGCGCCTCGCCCACCTCGCGGTCCACCACGGCGATCACGCGCTTCCAGCGCGGCTTGAGTTCCTTGGCGCCGGTGAGCGTCTGGCCGAACATGGCGAAGTCCTCGTCCACGAAGGCCTTCGAGAGATACGGTGCGGCGAAGTGGACGAGCTGCCAGCGCAGGTAGTGGCGCCAATCCTCCATCGGCACGCTCTTCGCCAGGCGGCCCACGGCGCGCAGGAACTCGGGCTGATTCACGTCCACCACGGTGCCGGGCTTCGCGCGGCCGGCGGCCGTGAGGTAGGCGTTCAGCGGGAAGTCGCCCGCAAGCGTGACGACCTCGGCGAGCGGCAGCTTGTTGTAGGTCTTGATCGGGTCGCGCAGTTCCACGCGGGTCATCGAGGCCTTGGCCAGCTCGGTCTCGACGGCGACGACCTTCTTGGCGTTCTCGGCGGCGGCCTCGGGCGCGTCGCCGATGAGCGTGAGCATCTTGGCGACGTGCGCGACGTATTTGTCGCGGAGCTTCTTCGAATCGTCGTCGTCCTTGAGGTAGTAATCGCGGTCGGGCAGGCCGAGGCCGCCCTGGGAGACCTGCGCGATCTGCTGGGTCACGTCCTTGGCGTCCTGCGCGGCGGCGAGGAAAAACAGGGCGTTGATGCCGAAGGAACGCAGCCAGCCGCTCTCGGCGGCGAGGCGCTCGGGAGTGGTCACGGCGGCGATGCGCTTGAGCTCGTCCTGGAGCGGAGCGGCGCCCGCCTTCTCGATGGCGGCCTCGTTCATGCCGACGAAGTAGAAGTCGCCGATGCGCTGGCGGTTGGTGCCGGGCTTGAGGGCGGGATCATTGGCGGCGGCCTCGCAAAGCGCGCGGAGGTCGGCGAGGTTGCGCTCGGCCAGCTCGGTGAAGGCACCCCAGCGGGTGAACTCGGGCGGGATGGGATTGCGCGCGATCCAGCCGCCATTCACGTAGCGGAAAAAGTCCTCCCAGGGCTTCACGGCGTTGTCCATCCCGGCCACGTCGAAGGC
>CALMOL010000424.1 GCA_937871685.1 uncultured Verrucomicrobiota bacterium | reverse complement strand
ACACGGCGAGGAGCGTGCCGAGATTGTCGAAGAGGTCCACGAAGAGCAGCGTGAGCACCAGCGGCAGGGCGACGCGCCAATTCTCCCAGGCCCAGCCGAGGTCGAGCGCGAGCAGGGTCGGCGCGAGCGAGGCGGGCATCCCCACGGGCGAGCCCTCGGGCCAGCGCGTGAGCGGGCGGCCGTCGGCGCCGGTCACGAACGCGCCCGCGACCATGAGCGCGAGCACGCCGAGGAGGATTGCGCCGGGCACGCGGCGCATGAGCAGCGCGGCCGTGCCGACCACGCCGAGCAAGGTGAGCCACGCGGCCGGCTCACGGAGGGAGCCGAGCTTCACGAAGGTGACGGGGTCGGCCACGATCACGCCGCCGTTCTTCAATCCGATGAATGCAATGAACAGGCCGATGCCGCCGCCGATGGCCAGCTTCAGCGATGTGGGGATGGCTTCGATAATCATGCGACGCACGCCGGTGAGCGACAGCACGAGGAAGAGCAACCCTTCCCAAAACACAAGGCCCAGCGCCGCCGGCCAAGGCACGCCGGCTCCGAGCACGACCGTGAAGGTGAAGAACGCGTTGAGGCCCATGCCGGGCGCGAGGGCGACGGGCCAGTTCGTGAGGAGCGCCATTGCCAACGTGGTGAGCGCGGCGGCGAGCGCGGTGGCCGTGAGCACCGCGCCGGGCGGCATCCCGGTGGCGCCGTTGGGGCCGGCGAGGATGAGCGGGTTGACGGCGAGGATGTAGGCCATCGCCGCGAAGGTGGTGAGTCCGGCGAGCAGCTCCCGGCGCGCGGTGGTGCCGTGGGCGGAAAGGCGGAAGAGGCGTTCGAGCACGGGCGGCGGAGAGGAAGGCAAGAGCAAATCCTGCCGAAGCGGAGCAAGGGAGGCAGGATTGCAGGATGACAAGATTAACAGGTTAGGGGACAGGAAACGAGAGTCGCAGATGAAGGTGGAAATGGGGCAGACCAAGGATCCCATCGCCTCGTCGCCGGCTTTCCCCAGGATGGCGGCGCCACTCCATCGCCGAATTCACGGCCTGCTTGTCTCAATCCTGTTCATCCTGAAATCTTGTAATCCTGTCTCCCTACGTGGCCCTTGGTCGGAAAGCGTGGCGTGGTCTTGAGCGCGCCGCTGTTGCGCGGGTAGCGCGAGGCGGTTGATTGCATGGCATGATTCACTTTTGCCGGCTTCTTTTCGTCGCCGTGGCCACGCTGGGGTTGGGCATCCGGGGTGGCGCGCAGGAGGCGGGGGCAGCGTTCACGATGGAGGAGGGGACGACCGAGGGCGGCGCGAAGTTTGCGCTCGCGGTGCCGGCGAAGTGGTCGGGCAACCTGCTGATCTACTGCCACGGCTTTCGCGCCGAGGAGGCGCCGGTGCGCGCGGATCTCCTGCCGCTCAAGGCCGCCTACGCTGAATTGGTCGCCAAGGGCTGGATCGTCGCGATGACTTCCTATCGCCGCAACGGCATCATCATCGACGAGGCGCTCGACGACGTGCGCGCGCTGCGCGCCGAGGTCGTGCGCCGCCACGGCCACGCGCGGCGCGTGATCCTCCACGGCGAGAGCATGGGCGGCGCGATCGCCGTGCTGCTTATGGAGCGCGATCCCGCGCAGTTCTCCGGCGCGCTGGCGGTGAGCGCGGCCGTGTCGGGCGGGGACAAGGGACCGGTGGCGGAGGTGACGTTCCGCCCCGGCGGGCCGGTGCTCTTCCTCACGAACCGCGACGAGGCCGCCGGGCCTGCCTCCTACGCGGAGAAGGCCCAGTTCGGGCGCTACCGGCCCATCACGCTCGTCGCGGCGCGCGACGGCCACGTGAATGTCAACCAAGCCGAGGTCGCCGAGGCGCTGCGCCGGCTCAACGACTGGATCTCCACCGACAACGGTCTCCTGCCTGGCGAGCTCACGCGCCCGCCCGCGCCGCGCCCGGAAGGCGCGCAGGTGGCGACCGACGGCCGTTCCGCGCGGCCGGCGCTGATCGAGGTGACGCCCAACTACGGCAATCTCTTCCTTGACCTCCAACCCGCCGAGCTGGCTCGCCTCGGCGTCCAGCGCGGCGGGAAGTTTCGGCTGTCCGTCCCGCCATCGGCCGACGGCGAGGCCGAGGGCGCGCCGGTCCTCGTGACGCTCGGCGCCACCTACGGCGACGTGGGGCGCGGCGAGTGGGTGGCATTTTTCGACGCGGAGGACCGCTTGCTCGTGGCGATCAACCGCGGCAGCGCGGCCAAGGCGCTCGGCCTGCCCTTCGACGTGCGCGACACGCGGCTGCTCATTGAGCCGGCCGGGAAGTGACAGGGCAGACGCGGGGATCAGGCGCGGGCCGGATGGGGCCGGGAGCGGTGTCCGGGCATGAACCGCTTTCTTCCCTTCGCCGCGGCCGCGTGCGCCGCCGTTGTCGCCATCTCCGCCTCCGCCGCGCCCCCGCTGGAGCAGGTGGCCGCGTTTCCCCGGCAGCAGGTCACCGGCGTCACCGTTTCCAAGGCTGGGCGGATCTTCGTGAACTTTCCGTATTGGAGCGACGAACACACGGTGTCGGTCGTGGAGCTGATGAAAGACGGCACGCAAGTGCCGTTCCCGAATGCCCAGTGGAACTCGAAGGACGAAAAGTCCGACCCGCAGCGCCGCTGGGTGTGCGTGCAGAGCGTGGTGGTGGACGACGAGGATAACCTTTGGGTGCTCGATCCCGCCTCGCCGAAGATGAACGGCGTGGTGAAGGGCGGGCCGAAGCTCGTGAAGATCGACCTGAAGACGGGGGAGGTCTCGCAGGTGATCCCGTTCGGCACCGACGTGGCCCCGTCGAAGAGCTACCTCAACGACGTGCGGATCGACACGAAGACGAAGACCGCGTTTGTCACCGAGAGCGGCGTCGGCTCGCTGGTGGTGGTGAACCTTGAGACCGGCAAGGCGCGGGGGGTGCTCGACGACCATTATTCCACCAAGGCCGAGGCCACCGACATGATGGTGGACGGCACGCGGCCCATCGACGTGAAGACCAAGCGCATCCCGGTCTTCCACGCGGACGGCATCGCGCTCGACCAGTCCTCAGGCATGCTCTACTTCCACCCGCTCACGGGCCACGCGCTCTACCGCGTGAGCACGAATGACCTGCGCAACGAGAAGCTTTCCGCCAAGGAGCTCGGCGCGAAGGTGGCGAAGGTCGCCGACACGCCGAAGCCCGACGGCATGCTGGAGGGGCCAGACGGCAAGGTGTGGCTCGCGGCCTTCGAGGACTGCGCGCTGGTGAGCGTCGATCCGGCGACCGGCAAAAGCGAGACCGTGGTGCAGGACAAGCGCCTTCAGTGGCCCGACACGATGGCCTGGGGGCCGGACGGCTGGCTCTACGTGACCACCTCGCAGATCCACCGCACGCCGATGAACAACAACGGCGTGGACAACGTGAAGGATCCCTTCGGCGTGTGGCGGGTGAAGGTGGGGAAGTGAGGGTGATGTTGCAGAGGCGGCTCTGTCCGCGAACGCGGACGTGCCGCCTGTGACTACTTCGACCGACGGCGGCCACCGGGGAAGAAAGCTTGAGGCGGCACGTCCGCATTCGCGGACAGAGCCGCCTCTACAACTGGTGGATGAAGATCGCTTCGCGCTCACTATCCTGCGCGCCGCATGACTCCCCGCCGCGCTTGGCAGATCGCCGCCTTCCTCGGATTCCTCGCGGTGGCGCTCGGAGCGTTTGGGGCGCACGCGCTGAAGGATCGCCTGACGGCGCTCGGCCGGACGGCGACGTGGGAAACGGCCGTTTTCTACCATGCCATCCATGCGGTGGCGCTCCTCGCGGTGGCGCGCGCGCCGCGGTTCTCGCCGGTGGCGGCGTGGTGCTTCCTCGCGGGCGTGCTGATGTTTTCCGGGAGCCTTTACGCGTTGTCGCTCGTCGGCGTGAACCGGCTGGGCATCATCACGCCTTTCGGCGGCGTGCTGTTCATGGTCGGCTGGATCTTTCTCGGCTGGAAAGGATGGAAGGACGAATGAGCGTCCCGTCCCCCGCGCCGGAGCTGAGCGAGGCGGAACTGCGCGAGCGATTCCTCACGCTGGCCGATTTCGAGCGCCCGGCGCGGGAACGCGTGGAGCCAACCGCCTGGGAATACCTCATGGGCGGCGCGGGCGACGAGATCACGGCGCGCGAGAACGTCACCGCCTTCGACGCCATCCGCTTCCGGCCGCGCGTGCTGCGCGACGTGTCGCGCGTGGACACGCGGCTGCGGCTCTTCGAGGACGAGCTGCCCGCGCCGATCCTCCTCGCGCCCGCCGCCTACCAATGCACGGTCCACCGCGACGGCGAGCTGGCCTCGGCGCAGGGCGCTGGCCGGATGGGCGCGCCCTTCGTGGTGAGCACCGCCTCGACCTCCTCGATCGAAGAAGTCGCCGCCGTGGCCTCGGCACCGCTTTGGTTCCAGATGTATGTGCAGAGCGACCGCGCGTGGACCGAGGACCTGGTGCGCCGCGCGGAGGCGGCCGGCTGCCGGGCGATCTGCGTGACGGTGGACACGCCCGTGACCGGCACGCGCGTGCGGCAGCGGCGCGCCCGCTTCGAGCTGCCGCCGGGGATGACCACGCCGCACGTTCAGGAGGTGCGCGGGATCACGTCCACGGCGGCGCGCTTCGCGCTGACCTGGCGTGACATCGCGTGGCTGCGCTCGATCACCACCGTCCCGCTCCTGCTCAAGGGCATCCTCGACCCGGACGACGCCGAGCAGGCCGTGGCCCTCGGCGCGAACGGCGTGATCGTTTCCAACCACGGCGGCCGCAACCTCGACACCGTGCCGGCCACGATCGTCGCGCTGCCCGCCGTGGACGACCGCGTGGCCGGCCGCGTGCCCGTGCTGGACGACGGCGGCGTGCGGCGCGGCTCCGCCGTGCTGAAGTGCCG
>CALMOL010000423.1 GCA_937871685.1 uncultured Verrucomicrobiota bacterium | reverse complement strand
GGCTGCCCGAGGCGGGCGAAGGCGGCGGCGACGATCTTGGGGTTCATGCGGCGGGGGCGTTGCGTTTGAGGAAATTGGTCACGCGCGAGACGCAGAGCAGGTCGCCGCTCTCGACGTGGGAGACCTCGACCTCGTGGACCACGAGCGAGCGCGTCCGGCGCAGCACCCGACCGACGGCTCGCACCGTGCCCTCGCGCGCGGAGCGCAGGTGCGAGCCGTTGATCTCCACGCCAACCGGCGACACCTCGGAAAGGTCCACGCCCCAGCAGGAGTGCATGCTCGCGGCCGACTCGGCCAGCACGAGGCTCATGCCGCCGTGGAGCAGGCCGAAGGGCTGGCGGCACTTGTCCGTGATCGGCATGGTGAGCTCGATGCCGTCCGCGTCGAAGCGCGTGACGTCCATGTCGAGGTGCGTGCCCGCGCTGGGGCGCGAGGTGAGGAAGCCGCGCATGGCGGCGAGGTCGGGAGTGAAGGGCTGGCTCATGGCGTGGGAGGTTCGGGGTAGAAGGCGGCGATGATCGAGCGCCGGGCCTCGCGGCGGAGCCGGTCGCAATCGGCCGGATCGGGCACCGCGCGGGCGAGCTGGAGCGCGCCGGCCAGGGCGGAGAGCAGCGGCAAGGCGCGCGGGTCACCCGGGCGGCCGAAGGCCATTTCCGAGACCGCTGCGAGGTAGCGGGGCAGCGCCGCGGCAAAGGCGGCGCGCACGGCCCGCGGCGCGCGCGCGAGCTCGCCCCCGAGCGAGGCGAGGAGGCAGCCGGAGTTCGCGTGCTCGACGTGCCAGCGCGAGAGATAGACCATGACGAAGGCGTGGGGTCGGCCGGCCGCGCCCAGCTCGCGCACGGCGCGGCGCACCGCCTCCAGGGCCGCGTCCGCTCCCGTCATCACCTCGGCCACCAGCGCGTCGCGGCCGCGGAAGTGCGCGTAGAAGCCGCCGTGCGTCAGACCGGCGCGCCGCATCACCTGGGCCACGCCGGGGCCTTCCAGTCCTTTCTGGCGCAGGAGCTTGCCGGCCTCGCGAACGATGCGCCCGCGCGTCTTCTCCTTGTGGCCGTCGGCGTAGCGCATTTGGTATGATGAGCATCATATAAAAGAAGGCGCAAGAAAATTTCCGGCCGGCCGGCGCTGGCGCGGCTCGCCGCGCGGCGCATGGTTCCCGCCAGCATGAAGAAGCCCGATCGACTCTATGCGCCGCTGCTCCGCCCTTCGCGCGGGCGGCGCTGGCTCGCCTTCGGGGGAGTGCTCGCGGTGTTCCTGCTTTGGCAGCTGGGATTGCAGCTCGGTTCCGTGGAAAGCGCCGAGGGCCGCGGGGCCGCGCTTTGGACGATTCGCGGCTGGTTCGGCTTGAACCCGCCGCCCGATCCCGCCGCGAACTCGGCCTTTGGCTTGGTCGCCGCGCCGCCGCCGGACGCATCGGCCGCGGAGCAGTTGAAGCACTACCGCGCCGAGGTGGAGCGCCAGCCCGCCAGCCCGCACGCGTGGCAGCGCCTCGCGGTCGCGGCCGAGGCGGCGGGCGAGAACGCCGAGGCCCGGCGCGCCTTTGTCCGGGTTATCCAGCTTCAGCCGCGCGTGCAGGAATCTTGGCTCGCCCTGGCGATGCATCACGCGCGCCAGCGCGACTGGGCCGAGACCGAGAAGGCTGCGCGCCGCGCCGCGTCCACCGAGGGTTCGGGCCGGATGACGGCGTTCATCCTCCTTGCCGGGGCGGTCGCGGTCACGGAAAGCCCCGCCGCCGCGCCCGACGTGACCCGGCTCGCCGCGGACGCCGCGGGGGATCGCACCCTCTGCGTGCCGCTGGCGCGCGTGATGACGACGCTGGGCCACGCGGACGTGTCGGTCCCGATGCTTGAGCTGGCGCTGCTTCAGAAGATGCCCGGCTCCGCAGCCGCGCTCGCGGAAGCCTACGACCAAGCTGGCCGCCCCGAGGACGCGGCGCGGGTGCGCTCCTCGATCAAGCGCTACGGCCAGGGCGTGTGACGGGCTCGCCGTGCATCCGACGGCCGGCCCGGCGACGCATTTGGAGCTTCCATGAGCGTGTCTTCCGCGGCATTTTTTTCCTTCCCGGGCGCGCGGCGGTTGTCAGGACCGTCCCTGGCGGGTATCTCGCCCCGGCCTGTTCGCCTCCTCTAAGTTTTCGCCCTCCCAATGTCGTCCACGCTACGCTTCGCGCAGTTCGAGATCGAGCCGTCCGCTGATGGCACGCCCAAGGAGCTGGGCCGAGGCGGCATGGGCGTGACTTACAAGGCCTTCGACACGCGCCTGCGCCGGCCGGTGGTGCTCAAGGTCATCCGCGACGGCCTGCTCAACGATGACACCGCCTCGCGCCGCTTCCTGCGCGAGGCCCGCGCCGCCGCGCGCATCCAGCACCCGAACATCGCCACCGTGTTCGACCAGGGGCACGAGGGCGACACGTTCTTCTACGCGATGGAGTTCATCGAGGGCGAGACGCTCCAGTCGCTCATCCGCCGCGAGGGGACGCTGCCGCCGAAGCTCGCGCTGGAGATCGTCCTCCAGGTCGCCAAGGCGCTCCAGGCGGCGTGGGGCGAAAAGGTCATCCACCGCGACATCAAGCCGGCCAACATCATGCTGGCCAAGGACCACTACGGCTCCGGCGACCTCGTGGTGAAGCTCATCGACTTCGGCCTCGCCAAGGCCGCGGTGGCGCGCCGCGCCGAGGGCGCGGAGGGGGGCGACGACGGCCCGATCACGCTCACGCAGGACGGCGGACTGACCGCGGGCTTCGTCGGCACGCCGCACTTTGCCTCGCCCGAGCAGATCGAGCCGGACGGCGAGCTGGACATCCGCTCCGACATCTACTCGCTCGGCGTCACGCTGTGGTATGCCCTCGCCGGCTCGCCCCCCTTCTCGGGCTCCTCCTTCGTGCGCGTGGCGGCCATGCATCTCTCGAAGGCGCCGCCCTTCGAGGAGCTTGGCAGCGCGCCGCCGGCCGTGCTCGCCTTGCTCAAGCGGATGCTGGCCAAAGAGCGCGACGGCCGGCCGACCGACCCGACCGAATTGCGCCGAGAGATCGAGACCACCCTCCGGGCGCTGGAGTCCGGCGGCGTGCCCGGTCCCGCCGGCGCGCGCGTGGTGGTCTCGTCCGCCGGGATCACGCC
>CALMOL010000422.1:1534-4842 GCA_937871685.1 uncultured Verrucomicrobiota bacterium | reverse complement strand
CCGCGGCGCGTCTCCAGAGCCGCGCGCTGGCCTCGCTGGGCGCGCTCCTGCTGCTCGCGGACCTCACCGTCACGGCCGCGCTGAGCGGCTACTTCGGCGTGATCTACCTCGGCGTGCCGCCGCAAGCGGCCGCGTGGGTGACGATGGGCGTGATCGCGCTGCTCGGCTTCCTCAACCGCTACGGCCCGCGGCATTCCGGCTCGCTGGCGGTGTTCCTGGCGATCCCCACCGTGGCGGCGGTGATCGTGATCCTGCTGATGGCGGCGCCGCACTTCACGCTCTCGCACGTCGAGCGGCCGCACGAGAACTTCGGCCAGGTCTGGGTCCACTTCGTGGGCGTGATCCTCGCGCTCTCCGGCGTGGAGGCCATCGCGAACATGACCGGCGTGATGCGCCTGGACCCGGGCTCGACGATGGACAAGCCCGTGATCTCGCGCACGGCCAACCGCGCCCTGCTCGTGGTGGCCATCGAAGTGGTGATCGGCACCGCCCTGCTGGCCTTCGCCATGCACTCGGTGCCAAACACGCCGGAAACGAACAAGGCGCTGCTCGACCATAAGGACGACATGCTCAAGTTTCTCGCCGAGCACTTCGGGACGCTGAACTTCGGCCTCGCCGCCGGCAACGTGCTCGGCATCGCCGTGGGCCTGATCTTCGCGCTGCTGCTCCTCTCGGCGGTGAACACCGCCATCGTGGCGGCCATCGGCCTGCTCTACCTCATGGGCCAGGACGGCGAGATGCCCCCGCAGACCGCGCGGCTCAACGCGCATGGCGTGCCGCGCTGGCCGCTCATCGCGGCGACGGTCCTGCCGATCCTGGTGCTCTTCTTCGCCGACTCGGGCGAGGCGCTGGCCGACCTCTACGCCATCGGCGTGGTGGGTGCGATTGCGGTGAACCTGGGCGCGTGCACGCTGAACCGCCACCTGCCCATGAAGCTTTGGGAACGCGCGTCCATGGGCACGGTCTTCGTAGTGCTGGCCGCGGTGGAATTGACGCTCGCGAAGACCAAGCCCAACGCGCTCTTCTTCGCCCTGTGCGTGCTGATCGTGGGCTTCGCGTTGCGCCAATACTCGCACCGCCTCTCGGGCCTGCGGACGCTGACCGTGCCGACGGCGCACGCCGACGTGGTCACGCCGGCCGCGGTGGCCGAGATGCGCCGGCCGGTGATCGAGGGCGCGCGCCTGATGGTGGCCGCGCGTGGCCTCACCCCCGTGCTGCGCTACGCCATGGAGGAGGCCGTGCTGCGCAAGGCCATGCTCTATTGCGTCTATATCAAGGAGGTGGCCTTTCTGCCCATGGGCCGGCTGGCCACCAGCACCGGGGCCGTGGTCCCGCGCAAGGCGCGCTGGCAGGACGACCCGCAGGCGGCGGCCATCATGCAGTTCATGCTGAACCTGGCCGAGGAGCGCGGCGTTTCCCTGGCGCCCGTCTATGCCGTGAGCGACAACGCAGCCGAGACGATCCTGGACTTGGCGGCCACAATCGGGGCGGACTACGTGCTCCTGGGAGCGCCCCAGCGCCAATACCTGACCAAGCTCCTGCGCGGGAACGTGGTCACCGAGGTGGCCGGAAAGCTCCCGGAGGACATCTCGCTCATCATCCACGGGTAGGCAGCTCCGAGAAGCGTCTTGCCTATCCGCATCCGCCCAGAACGTCCGCCAGCTCGGGGGAGCGGGTAGCGCGGGCGCCCCCGCCCGCGCTACCCGTGCCCTCTTGCTCGCGCGAGCTTCAGGTAAAGCGCGATGCAATAACCAGATGCCTTCTGAAAGAGTTAGGCGCGCGATCCTCCGACGCGCTTCCAGGAGTTGGCTTGCATCTTCGCGTTCTCTGCCCCTGAGAGCGGGGAGCCAGACCCGGTCACCAACCGCCGGCAGGTAGCCATCGTGGGCACGCACTTTCTCTGCACCTTCTGGAAAACCATCAGCCAGCCCGCCTTCCAGCCGTTCGCAAGGACCGCGCGGATCCTCCGGAGGATCATCTTGGTCCTCCGGAGGACGACTTTGGTCTTCCGGAGGATGTCGGAGGTCTTCCGGAGGACCAAATCCATCCTCCGGAAGATGAATTTCGTCCTCCGGAGGATCGACGGGGTCTTCCGGAGGACCAAAATCGTCTTCCCGAAGATCGAATTGGTCCTCCGGAGGACGGATTTGATCCTCCGGAGGACGAAATGGGTCCTCGGGAAGACCGGCGCGGTCCTCCGGAGGATCGAAAAGGTCCTTCGCCGAGCCCCTCGGGCGGTTCCGATGAACGGCGCGCCGACTTGCAGGATGGCGAGTCAGAACCGGTAGCCGAAGCCGGTGAAGACGTTCAGGTCATCGGAGGCGCGGGTGATGCCGCCGTAGGCGTTGAGGTCCACGCTGAAGTTCGGGCGCACCTGCCAGACGAGACCGCCGCCGAGCTGGCCGATCCACGGGTCCTTGTCCTCGCCGCGGGACGACACGTTGCTCGCGAATTCCACGTAGGCCGACACCGGGCCGAAGAGCTTGCGGAAGGCTCCGACGTTGTTTTGAAACTGCCCCCGCCGGCCGCCGCCGGGCTTGGCGAGGGCGTCGAAGCGCGTTTGGCCGAAGACCGCGAAGCCGGCCGGCAACTGGATGGTGACGGGCAGGCCAAGGCCGAACTCCACCTTGCGGTTGCCGATGCGCTTGGCCGCGGTGGGCAGCTTCACCGAGGGCACCAGGGCCATGGTGATGGGGCCGCCCTCGTTGCCGATGAGGTTGATCTTGAGGCGCGGCGTGAGGTCGCCGAAGCCCGACACCGTCCTTTCCGGGCCGAAGTCGCGGCCGGACGTGCGGCGCTCGACCAGCGGCTGCACGAAGAGCTGGAAGTCGATGTGGTTCGTGAGGCCCACCTTGAGGTTGGTGAGGCCGTATTGAATCGTGCGGACCTTGATGTCGAGCCGCGCCGGGTTGTTGCGGTCGAAGGCGGCGTTGACCACGTCCGTCTCGATTTGGAACGCGCCGGCGTCGATGGAGAACGGGCTGTCCGTGCGCGAGGGCCGATCCGTGTTATAGGAACGGCGCAAGCTCAGCGGCGTGGGATTGAAGAGCGTGTAGCCGGACTTGTCCGGCGCCGGGGTGGACGAAGGCTTGGCATCTTCTTCCTCACCGGCGGAGGCCGCGAAGGCTGGGAGACACAAACCCGCCAACAGGTGAAGGCAGCGGTGACGAATCATGATTGAGCGTTACGGAGGGTGCCCAACATTTTCGAGTTTGCGCTCCGCGTGGTCGAGCCGCGTTTTGGAGTGCGGTGGCAAGCGTCAGCGCGACACCGCTTTCGCTTCGTTACCGCGGTTCAGCCTTCAAAGC
>CALMOL010000422.1:0-1524 GCA_937871685.1 uncultured Verrucomicrobiota bacterium | reverse complement strand
TGCGCTGCGTCCCGGGGGTCCCCCCTAAAACGCGGGGCCGCGCTTCCGCTTGCCACCGCATTCAAAAACGTCGCCGACCTTCCGCCGACCGGCCCGGAGCGAATGCGAAGCTTCGGGAGGACGCTAGGCCACGCGCCGGTCAGAACCGGAAGATCACGTCGCCCGAGAGGGTGAACTGGTTGCGCCGGGTGCCGCTGTCATAAACGGGGCGGGTCCAGGCGTGGTCGAAGCGGATTTCCGGCCGGATGGTCACGAGCTTGTTCAGCCAGTGCGTGACGCTGAGCGTGTGCGAGGTATTGAGCGACTTGTAGCCGGTGCGCTGGCCCTTGAGGTCGTCGAGCAGGTCGTTGCGGACCGTCAGGTAGGTGTTCGGAGTGAGGCGGAATTCCTGGTAGTTCACCACCGCCCACGAGGGGGCGTAGCCGATGCCGGGCACCTCGCGCTGGTATTGGTAGTAGGCCTCCGTGGCCATATACCACTTCTCGTTGAACTTGTGCGTCCAGGTAGCGACGAAGTGCTGGAGGTTGTTGTAGGTGTATTTCCCGGCGTCTTTCCCGTTCAGGCCGAGCGTGTTGATGCCGAAGTAGATGGAATCCTTGTTGGTCGGGGCGATCCATTGAACCATGAGGGTCAGCGTCGGGCGCGCGGTTTCCTTCCAGATCGCGGAGTCAGCGCCGCCGTTGATGCCGAACTGGATCGTCCACTGCTTGCTCAGCTTGAGCGTGGCCAGGATTCCCATGTTTGTGTAGGGATCCACCGTGTAGAGCAGGGAGTGCGTGTAGGTCAGGTTGTCGATGGCGAGCTGCGCCTCGATGTCCGGGATCGAGACGTAGCGGCCGATGCGGATGTTCAAGCCTTCGGCGACCTGCGGGATGTAGATGTCCAGATAGAACATCACGGGGTCGAAGCCGTAGGTCTGATTGCGCTTCAGCAACTGCCGGCTGAAAACGCCGTTCATCGTGGTGAAGCGGTAGTCGAGGCCGTAGATGGTCGCGAAGCGGAAGCCCCAATCGACGTGGTCGGTCTGCTTCATGTCCGGCAGCCGCTCGAAGTAGAGCGCCGCCTGGTCCAGCTCCACGCGCTTCGGGCGGATGGCGTAGGAGAGCGGGAAGTTGTTTTCCTTGGACGTGCTCCAGTTGCCGCCGGCATTCATCCAGCCGTAGATCTGGAGGCGGCTCTTCTTCCACCAGTCGCCGTTCGGGCCGTTGTAGAGCGCTTCCATCAGCGGATAGGGCGTGCGCTCGTTTGGGTCGCCGATGGTGGGTGAGCCGTTGAGGATCCATTCCTGCGAGGGAAACGGCGGCGAGTCGAAGGGCGCCGGGAAGGAAGCGCGGCGCTCCAGGACCGGCGCCTTCGGGTCCGGCGGCGAGAAGGCGGGGGCCTTCAAGTCGTCCCAAAACGCGCGGCCGAGGCGCACGAGGAACGGATCGTCGCTGCGGTTGGGGGACGCGGGGGCCGGACTGGGTTCGCCGGCCGAGGCGGCCACAGGAAGCAGGAGCGCAAGGAAGGGGAGGAGGCGGGAGG
>CALMOL010000421.1 GCA_937871685.1 uncultured Verrucomicrobiota bacterium | reverse complement strand
GCGGGAGGTTCCAGACCGGTCGCGGGAGGTTTTGCACCACCCACTGGCCACTTCGGAACCTCCCGCGGGGAGTTGGAGAAGTAGCCGGGGGATAGTCCGGCGAGTGGCCTCTTCAGGCTCTCGGCGCTCGATTTCGACGGGGCGCTTCTGGTGGGGCGTTGGCCGGCGCGGACGGAGGGGATGCGGCGGGAGAGAATCGGCGTCGCCCGGCTGGGCCGGCGCTCGCTCGGCCGGGGCGGATCGACGGGCGGCGGTCGCCGGCAGGTGGAAAGCGTGGGCCTGCGCGCATTGGTGGCACCGGAGCCCCCTGATCCTTCCCCCGATGTCCAGGGGGCTGTGGTGCCGCTCTAGGCCGACGCGGTGGCGGTGGAACCAGAAGCGCCTCCCTTTTCCCCAGCCAAGCCCAGCCGCCCGGCGTCCGCGCGCAGGGCGGTGATGACGTGGCCGATCACCTCGTCCAGCGGCATCCCCAATTCCTCGGCGCCGCGGGTGATGTCATCCCGGTTCACGGCGCGGGCGAAGGCCTTGTCTTTCATCTTCTTCCGCACGGCCGCCACCTCCACTTCGTGGAGGCTCTTCGACGGCCGCACGCGGGCCACGGCCATCACGAAGCCGCTCAACTCGTCCACCGCGTAGAGCGTCTTCTCCATCGGCGTCTCGCGCGGCACGTGGGCGTAGTCCGCGTGTGAGAGAACCGCTCGGCAAACCTCCTCGCTCCACCCATGCTCGCGCAGCCAAGCCACGCCGACGAAGGGATGTCCGTCCGGCGTCGCCGTCGGGTGCCGCTCGTAATCCATGTCATGCAGCAGGCCGATCGCTGCCCACAGGTCCTCGTCCGCGCCCTGGAGCCGCGCAAAGTGCCGCATCGAGTCCGCCACCGAATAGCAATGCCACCGGAGGCTTTCGGACTGCACCCATTCGTGAAGGATGGCGAGAGCTTGGTCGGCGAGGGACATGGGGGAAATTTCAAGACCGGCTTTTGACAGCGAAAGGGCGGAAGGGGCGAAGCGCCAGATTATCCCTGCTTGGACACAGGGTCCGCCGCGAGTCTGGAAACGTATTTGACGGGGTTTCGACCGGCCGCAGCAAATTCCATCCAGGAGCGTCGTCCTCCGCAGCGCTCCCACCGGACGATGACGACGCGGTCGATCTGCCGCGTCGGCCTGATGCACCATTTGCCGGTGATGCCTGACCCATCAGCCTCGCGGGTGAAATAACGGCCATCCGTATGCACGAACAGGCCTGTCTCGCCCGGCTGAAGCAACTCCTGGGCGGTTTCAAACTTGGACATGGCATGCGCTTGACCAAGCCTTGAAGATCAAGGCATCTCGTCGCCCGACACAGGCGGGGCATCGGACGCCTTGGCCAGAAAGACCCTCAGGCCATCGGGAGTGCCCCGCGCGGCCCTTGTGCGGATATCGTCACGCACGCGCCACACGGCAAGCTGGGCGGAAAGGGCAAGCGCGACAACTTGATCGACCGGGATCTTTTCCCTGGCGGCGACTTCGTGGGCGAGCCGGGCGAGGTAGTCGGGGACTTGGGCGGCCAGCGTGGTCATGGCGTGGCGCGCAGCATACCGAGAAACTCGGCCGGCGTCATGATGGGAATGCCCGCGCGCCGCGCCGGGGCAAAGTGCCTCAGATTGAAGGTAGCGAGGGCGGCGGCGCCAGACTCGGAAGCGAGCTGCGCAAACGCCTCGTCGGCCGGGTCGGAAAGGATCGCCTGCCAATCACCCGATGGCTCGAAAGGTTCGGCAAGCTGACAAAGGCTATCGAGCAACGCATCGATCTCATCCAGGCTCGCGCCCAGCGCGGGAGCTTCCCGCTTCAGCACTTCCTCGTATTCGGCCGGCACCGTGTTGCTTAGCACCAGTCGCCAGCGTCCAGCAAGGAGGTCAGCAAGCAGCGCGGCGGATGCGCCGCGGGCAGAACGCCGCGCCGCGATCAACACGCTGGTGTTGAGCACGGCGCGGAGCATTGGCGGGCAGAAGCAAAAGGTGCCGTTCTGCCCGCCTTTTCGTCAGATCAGACTTTCCCCTTCACCGCGGCGATGACGCGGTCGGCGGTCATGCCGAGTTCCTTCATCACGGTGTTGCCGGGGGCGCTCAGGCCGAAGCGCTCGATGGTGACGGTGTGGCCGTCGAGGCCCACATACTTCCACCAGGGCTGGGCGATGCCGGCCTCGACGCAGACGCGGTTGCGGCAGCTCTTGGGGAGCACTTCCTCGCGGTAGGAGTCGGACTGGCGGTCGAAGCGCTCCATGCAGGGCATGGAGACGACGCGCACGCCGTCGCCGAGTTGCTTGGCGGCGTCCATGGCGTGCTGGAGCTCGGAGCCGGCGCCCATGAGGATCCATTCGAGCTTGCCGGTCTCCTTCTTGGCGATGTAGCCGCCCCGGATCGCGCCCTCGCGGCGCTCCTTGGCGGAGAGGGAGGTCTGAAGCGGCACGGCCTGGCGGGTGAGCGCGAGGAGCGTGGGGCCGTCGGGGCGGGAGAAAGCGGCGGCGAAGGCGCCGGCGCATTCCTCGGGATCGCCGGGGCGATACACGTCGAGGTGCGGGATGGCGCGCAAGCCGGCGACGGTCTCGACGGGCTGGTGGGTGGGGCCGTCCTCGCCGACGCCCACGGAATCGTGCGTGAAGATATAGACGGCGGGCAGCGAGGAGAGCGCGGCGAGGCGGATGGAGGGGCGGCAGTAGTCCGCGAAGACGAGGAAGGTGGCGCCGCTCGGGTGGAAGATGCCGTCGTAGGCGAGGCCGTTCATGATGGCGCACATGGCGTGCTCGCGGATGCCGTAGCGGATGTTGCGGCCGCCGCGGCTCTGCGGGAAGAAGTCGCCGCCGCCGTTGATGTAGTTGAGCGTGGAGCCGTAGAGATCGGCCGAGCCGCCGACGACGCGGGGCATCGCGGCGCAGATGGGCTGGAGCACATCGGAGCCGGCCTTGCGCGTGGCGATCTTGGAGTCGGCGGGGAACTCGGGGATCTTGGCGGAAAGCTCCTCGGCGGAGGGGAACTTCGTTTGCTCCAGCTCCTCGGCGAGCTTGCCGTTGGCCTTCTTCCAAGCGTCGTAAGTCTTGGTCCATTCGCCGTGCGCGGCCTCGAGTTCCTTTTGGTGGCCGGCGAAGAATTTCTTCACGTCGTCGGAAACGAAGAAGTGCTTGTCCGCGGGCAGGCCGAGCTTCACGCGGTCGGCCTCGATGAACTTGGCGCCGGCCTCGCCGTGGGCCTTGTTGGTGCCGGCCACCTCGGGGATGCCCATGCCGATGATGGTGGTGGCGACGATGAACTGGGGCTTGCCGCTCTTGGAGTCGCGCGCGGCCTCGAAGGCGCGCAGGAAGTCGGCCATGTCGTTGCCGTTGCAGGAGTGCACTTCCCAGCCGTAGGCGGCGAAGCGCGCGCCGGTGTCCTCGCTCTGGGAGGCGTCGGCCATGGCATCGAGCGTGACGTGGTTGTGATCGTAAATGAGGATCAGATTGTCGAGCTTTTGGTGGCCGGCAAAGGAGGCGGCCTCGGCGGCGACGCCCTCCTGCAGACAGCCGTCACCGGCGAGGCAAACGATGTGGTGATTGAAGATCTGGTGGTCGGCCGTGTTGTAGCGCGCGGCGGCCATCTGGCCGGAAACGGCGAGGCCCACGGCATTGGCGACGCCCTGGCCGAGCGGGCCGGTGGTGCATTCCACGCCGGCGGTCATGAACGACTCGGGGTGGCCGGGGGTCTTGGAGTGGTGCTGGCGAAAATTGGAGACTTCCTCGATGGAGAGGTCGTAGCCCGAGAGGTGCAGCCACGCGTAGAGGAACATGGAGCCGTGGCCGGCGGAGAGGACGAAGCGGTCGCGGTTCAGCCACTTGGGGTGATGCGGGCAGTAATGCATCGCGTGGCCCCAGAGCACCGCGCCGATCTCCGCGCAGCCAAGCGGGAGGCCGAGGTGGCCGGAGTTGGACTTATGGACGGCGTCCATGGCGAGGCCGCGGGCGGTCGTGGCCGCCAGGGCGAGGGAGTCGGTGGGAAGAGCGTGGTTCATGGGTCGGGGAGCGAGGTGTAGCAGAGAGGGGGAAGCGTGAGAAGTGAGAAGTGATAGGTGATAGGTGGGAAGCGACAAGATTGTTCCCGGCTCGGGATGGATGGCCGACGACCCGCGAAGGCAAGGAGGAGCGCGACGGTCTTGCCTGCTTGTCACCTCTCACGTTTCACGCCGTCAGCCACTCCCGGCGCAGGCGGCGGATCACGGGGCCGGGAGCAAGGCGGCGGTCGTTCCACGCGTTCACGGGCACGGGGCCGGCGACCGAGGAGGTGAGGAGGATTTCGTCGGCGCGACCAAGCACGGCGGGCAGGACGGCGACCTCCTCGGCGGGGACACGATCAAGCACCCAGGCGCGCGTCACGCCGGCGCGACAGCCGCACGCCAAGGCCGGCGTGAACAGGCGGCCGGCGTGGGTCCAGAAGACGTTGGCCATCGCCGCGGAGGCGATCTCGCCGCGCTCGTTGAGGAGAAGCGCCGCGGCGGACGACGGGACCACCGCTTGCTGCGCTTGCCAGCGGGCGAGGTAGGAGAAGGTCTTGTGGCGGGCGTCGAGGTTGGCGGAGCCGACGCGCACCGCCGAGAGGACCAGCGCGCGGGCGCGGCAGGGCGCGGGCGGCTCGGCTTGGAAGAGATGGCGCGCACGGCCGGCGGCATCGCACAGCCAGCGCCAGCGGCCGGCGGCACCGGGCGGCGCCTACTCCTACCTGGTCAACAACCGCATGATCGGC
>CALMOL010000420.1 GCA_937871685.1 uncultured Verrucomicrobiota bacterium | reverse complement strand
GCCCCCTCACTCGCCGGCCACCCGCCGCCCGCCGCCGTCGCGAAGCTCGCGTCCCGGCCTGTGGCGGCACCGGGAACTGATCGCCGAGCTGACCATGCGCGACGTGCTCGGGCGCTACCGCGGCTCGGCCCTGGGGGCCTTCTGGGCGTTCCTCAATCCGCTCCTCATGCTCGCGGTCTTCGCCGTGGTGTTCGGGACAATTTTCGAGGGCAAGTTCACGGGGCAGCCCACAGAAAGCACCTCGGACTTCGCCCTGGCGCTTTTCGCCGGGCTGACCGTGTTCGGGCTCTTCTCCGAGTGCCTGGCGCGCGCTCCGGGCCTGGTGGTCCTCAATCCCAGCTACGTGACCAAGGTGGTGTTTCCGCTGGAGATTCTGCCCGTGGTCTCGGTGCTGGCGGCTTTGATTCACCTCGCCATCTCGGTGGTTCCGCTGGTGCTTGGCGTGTGGATCCTGCGCGGGCATGTGCCAGCGACTATGCTGCTCTGGCCCGTGTTGTTGGTGCCGCTCACGTGCTGGGCGCTGTCCGTGTCGTGGTTCGTGGCGGCCTTGGGCGTGTTCTTGCGCGACCTGGGGCACGTCGTGGTCACCTTGAACCTCGTGCTAATGTATGCCAGCGCGGTCTTTTATCCGCTGGCGAAGGCGCCGGAAAAGCTGCGCCCGTTCATCGCGGCCAATCCCCTGGCTTTCCTCGCCGAGTCTTCGCGCAACCTCGCCGTCTGGGGCCTGGGCCTGGACTGGGGGCAGTATGCCATTCACCTCGCGGTGAGCGTGGCCGCTCTGCTAGCCGGCCGGGCGTTCTTCCTGCGCACCAAGCATGCCTTCGCCGATGTGCTCTGAGGGCGCGCAAGGCGCGCCTACGCGCTGCCCTTCCAGTAGGCGATCGGCGTTCCCGTGATCCGTCGCACGTCCCGGCCCAGCGCTCGCCATTCGGCCAGGAAGCGGATGACGCCGGGATGGATGGCGTCGCAGTCGTGCCAGAGGAACACGCCGTTTCCGCCGCACAGCTTCAGGCACCGCTCCGAGTCGCTGCGGCAGTATTCGTAGGTGTGCGAGCCGTCGATGAAGAAGAACGTAGGTTCGCCCACGCCCTGAAAGTCCCACGAAGCGGTGTCCGCGAAATGCTGCCGGATGCGCGCGGCGCATTCCTGGCCCCGGAACTCGCGGCCCACCGTGCGGCGCGCGATGAGGTGATAGTCGTCCTTCGGCAGACGCGACTCCGGATCGTTCTCGGCGGTGAAGCTTTCCGGCAAGTCCACGGTGTGGATGACGGCGTGCGGCAGGTTTTCCGCCATCAGGCGGGTGGTATGACCCATGTAAGTGCCGATTTCGAGCACTTGGCTGGGCGCTTCCGCGACGAGGATCGACAGCAGAACCAACGCCTGGTCGCTGGGCAGCATGCCGTCCTCGTAGCGCAGCACGGGCATCTGGACCACGGGCCGGCGGTCGCCCAGGATCACCCCCAAGTCCATGTTCGGCACGAGGGGCTGGGTCACCTCCGCGCTCGCGGGATCGCCGGCATGGCAGGCCGCCGCCCAGGCGCCGAGCGGGCGCGGCTGGTCCGCATACCTGTTACGCACGCAAACGTCCAGCTCGGCTAAGTGTCCGGGGCCTTCCCGCAGGAGCTGGCGCACGGCGGTCGTAGCGGCGGTGTCATCGTGAGAGCCCACGACAGCGTGGTCCTCCTGTAGGCGAATGGAAAAGTCCGGCGCCATCTCCCGCTGGAGGAACTGCTCCGCCACGCCGGGTTTAGCCAACTCCTGCAGCATAGCGGCCACGTGGTCGAGGATCGCGCCGTCCTCGCGGCCGACCGGCATCCGGAAGGGCGCTGCGAAGGCCGGGTCGCCGAGCGCGATCACCCGGGCGGTCGCGTCGATTGCCGCAGCGCGGGCGCGCAGGGCTTCGAGGGCAGCTTCCCGGCCCGTGTAGCTGCCGTGGATCCGGTCGGCCCCCGCGTCGGCAACACCTTGGACCAAAACCGTGAGCGCACCGCCATGCGTGGAAGCGAGGCTGTCAGGCGCGAATTCGGCGGCGTTGGCCGTCCAAAACGAGCTTGCCCGGCGAAACAGATCAAAAAGGCGGAACTCGCGTGCGTCCATGAGATGAAAGTGGATTCGGCGCGCTGGCTTGGCAAAGCGCTCTTGGGAGTGATCTCAAACGGGTCTGCCACCGAGGCGCAGAGCAGGAATGGAGTGAAATGTCTTGCCCAATCGAAAGCGCCTCATGCCTCGGAAACTGCTGAGGCCGGCTTTATCGAGGGCGAGGGCGTTCGAGCCGTGGCCAAGGAAGAACAAGATACGCGAGCGGTCATCCATTACAGTCCGTATTTTTGCAGCCGGCGGTAGAAGGCGGAGCGGCTCAGGCCCATCTCCTCGGCGGCCTTGGCGGCGGAGCCGTCGTGGCGGGCCATGGCCTTGCGGATGAGCAGGGCCTCGACTTCCTCCAGGCTCATGCCCTCCAAGGCGGCGGACACGTCGCCCGCGCCGCCGGGGGTGGATTCCAAGCCAAGGTCGGCGGCGCCGATCTCCTTGCCCTGGCCCATCAGCACGGCGCGCTCCACGGAATGGGCCAACTCGCGCACGTTGCCCGGCCAGGCGTGGCGGCGCAGCGCTTCCAGCGCGGCCGGCTCGAAGCCGGCGAACTTGCGGCGGTAGCGGGCGTTCTCGGCGCGCAGGAAGTGGGCGGCGAGCTGCGCGATGTCGCCGCCGCGCTCGCGCAGGGGCGGCAGGCGGATCTCGATGGTGTTGAGGCGGAAAAGGAGGTCCTGCCGGAACCTGCCGGCCCCTACTTCCGCGCGCACGTCGGCGTTGGTGGCTGAAACGATGCGCACATCGGCGCGGCGCGTGCGCGAGGAGCCGACGCGCTCGTATTCGCCCGTTTCCAGCACGCGCAGGAGGCGGGCCTGCTGGGCGGCGTTGAGGTTCGCGATCTCGTCCAGGAAGAGCGTGCCGCCCTCGGCCAACTCGAAGCGGCCCACGCGATCCTGCTTCGCGTCGGTGAAGGCGCCCTTCACATGGCCGAACAGTTCGCTCTCGAAGAGCCCCTCGCTCAGGCCGCCCATGTTTACGACCACGAAGGGCCGGCCGGCCCGCGGCGACGCGGCGTGGAGAGCGCGCGCGACCACGCCCTTGCCGGTGCCATTCTCGCCGGTGACGAGGACGTTCGCCTCGCTGGGGCCGACGCGCTCGATCAGCTCGCGCACAGGGCGCATGGACGGCGACTCGCCGATGAGCGGCGGGGGGGCGTCGGCGCCGCGCAGGAGGGTGTTCTCGGCCTCCAGGCGGCCGGCGCGGCGGAGGGCGCCGCCAAGCTCGATCTGGTTGCGCAGGATGGCGACGAGGCGGGCGTTGTCCCAGGGCTTCTCGATGAAATCGCGCGCGCCGCGGCGCACGGCCTCCACGGCGAGGTTGATGGAGCCCCAGGCAGTCATCACCACGACCGGCAATGCGGGGTCGAGCGCGCGGATCTTGTCGAGGATGTCGAGGCCCTCCTGGCCGGAGGTGGTGTCGCGCGTGTAGTTGAGGTCCATCAGCACCGCGGCGTAGTCGGAGCGCTCCAGCGAAGAAAGGAGCGCGGCGGGCGAGGACACCGTGTCGGCCGCGAGGCCCTGGCCCTTGCAGAGCAAGCGCAGGGCGTGCAGCACGTCCGTCTGGTCGTCCGCGATGAGCACGCGCGGAGACGGGGCGACGGGTTCGGGTTTGCTCATTGGGCGGAGGAAGGTTTAGGCCTCAAGCACCAAGCTTCAAGGAAGGGCTGAAAGGGAAGATGGAAAGGCGGGAAGCCGAGGCCGCAAGGCGGCTGCTCATGGGCAAGTCCGCCTTGGCCCTTCCACCTTTCGGATTTCCTTGAAGCCTGAAGCTTGATTCTTTCGGCCTTTTTTCAAGCGAAGCGCGAGAAGTCCGGCTTGCGTCGCTCTCGGAAGGAAGCGAGCGCCTCGGCAAACTCGGGCGAGGGCAGGCGGCCAAGGAATTCCTTCGCCTCCTCCTCCATCGCGGCGAGCACGGCGGCGCGGTCGCGCCCGCGCAGCAGGCTCCGGGCGGCGCGCACGGCCCCGGCGGGCTG
>CALMOL010000419.1 GCA_937871685.1 uncultured Verrucomicrobiota bacterium | reverse complement strand
CCCCCTCTCCTTCCCGCCGCCATGCATTCCCCAAACCTGCTCACGCGCCGTTCTTTCCTGCGCCAGTCCGCCTGCGCGGCGCTCGGCATCGGCGGCCTCACCGCGGCCCTGCTCGACCTGCGCCGCATCGCCGCCGCCACCATCGGCAATACCGATGCCGCCGGTGATTATAAAGCGCTCGTGTGCGTGTTCCTCTACGGCGGCAACGACGCCAACAACATGGTCGTCCCGCGCGACACCACGAACTACAACGCCTACGCCGCCGCGCGCGGCGTGATCGCGCTGCCGCAGAACCAACTCCAGCCCATCAACCCGCTCACCGGCACCGGCGTGGACTATGGCCTCAATCCGTCCATGCCCGAATTGGCCTCGCTCTTCAACGCGCGCCACGCCGCCCTCGTGGGGAACGTCGGCTCGCTCGTCGCGCCCATCTCCAAGTCGGATTACCAGGCCGGCCGCAACGTGCCGCCCTCGCTCTTCTCCCACTCCGACCAGCAGACCCAATGGCAGACGAGCATCCCCGACGCCGTGTCGCGTTCCGGCTGGGGCGGGCGCACCGCCGACCTCCTCGCCGCGCTCAACGGCTCCTCGCAGGTCTCGATCGCCATCTCGCTGAATGGCTCCAACACCTTCCAGGTCGGCGAGCAGGTCGTGCCCTTCTCGGTTTCTTCCTCCGGCGTCGTCGGTCTCAATGATTACTACGCCGGCTCCAACAATTCCGCCGCCCGCTCCCGCGGCGTGGACGCCATGATCGCCGCCGCCCAGGCCTCCGGCTCCCTCTTCGAGAAAACCTACGCCAACACCATCCGCGGCGCTCTCGACACCAACGCCCTCCTCTCCGGCGTCCTCGCCAACCCGCCGGTCTTCACCACCGCGCAGTTCCCCACGACCACGCTCGGCGCGCAGATGAAAATGGTCGCCAACCTCATCGCCGGCCGCACCGCGCTCAACCTGCGCCGGCAGGTCTTCTTTGTTTCCGTGGGCGGATTCGACACGCACACCAACCAGGTCGCCGCCCAGGCCACCCTCTTGCAGGAACTCAGCCAGTCCCTCAACGCCTTCTACAACGCCACCGTCGAGCTCGGCGTGGCCCAGAGCGTGACCGCCTTCACCGCGTCCGACTTCGCGCGCACCTTCCCCACGAATGGCTCCGGCTCCGACCACGGCTGGGGCTCCCACCACTTCGTCGTCGGCGGCGCGGTGCGCGGCGGCGACATCTACGGCCGCATGCCCACCCTTGTCGTCAACGGCCCCGACGACACCGGCCAAGGCCGCTGGATCCCCAGCACCTCCGTGGACGAATACGCCGCCACCCTCGCCACCTGGTTCGGCGTAAACCCCGGCGACCTCCCCTACGTGCTGCCGAACCTCGGCCGCTTCCAGCACCCCAGCCTCGGCTTCCTCGGCTGAGAAGCGGAGGGCCTCGCCGGCTGAGCGAAGACATCCTCGCCGGCCTCCTTCCCCGCCAGCGCCTTTCAAAAGCGAGGCCCTTCCTTCCGGCACCGACGCCACCTTCGTCGGAAAAGTCGGACGCCAAAAGTGCAGCGCTGCCCTTTCAAAGGGCTCGCGTGCACCTTCCGGGGGCAACGCCGCACAAAAAAGGTGAAACGTTAGGCTTTAGAGGTCCACGTTTGCGCTTTGGAAGTGGATCGGTGCACCTTAAAAGGGAAACGTCCCCCATCCGAGGGTGCAAACGCACGAAAAAGGTGCGCCGCTCCACTTTGGAAGGGCACCGTTGCACTTTCAAAGTGCGAGGGCGGACTTCTAAAGCCTAACGTTTCACTTTTAAGCGCAACGTTTCACCCTTTTTCATGAAACATTGAACTTCCAAGGTCCACATTTCCGCCTTCGAAATGCAGGCATGCCCTTTCAGAGGGGAACGGTGCTCAAAAAGGGGAAACGACGCGCTTCCAGAGCGGAAGCGTGCCCTTCTGAAGTGCAGGCGTGCACCTGAAAAGTGTAAATCCCCACCTCGTCGATCCAGCATTTCGCCCCGCCGGAGGAAGCCTGGGCCGGCGGAGGGCCGACACCAGCAGCGGTGGCCTTCTGACCCACGCGTGATCCAAAGCGCCGCGGCGCACTCGGGCGAATTCGAGGCTCGGCGGTGACAGGATGCCGCCGCCCCGCTCGGCCCGGTGCTCGCACGGTGCCACGGAGGAAGCGAACGCTGCCGCATTGGCACTTGGCACCTGGGGCGGTCCCTGCGACCGTCCGCCCCCAATGTCCAAAGACCGTCCGCCCCCGTCGTCCAAAGAACAAGCCATTCCCTTCGACGGCATCGTGCGCGAGGTGCTTCCTGGCACCATGTTTCGCGTCGAGTTGCCGGGCGGGCGGCTCGTGCTCGCGCACATCTCGGGCAAGATGCGGAAGCACTTCATCCGCATCGTTCCCGGCGACAAGGTCCGTCTGGAGCTTTCGCCCTACGATCTGACCAAGGCGCGCATCGTTTTCCGTGAGCGCTAGGGCGATTTCGACTCGAGCTGTCGCGCTTGGTCAAAGCCACCTGCGCAAGGGCACCGACGTTTTGGATTGCGGTGACCTGCCACCGCTTTGGAAGGCGGGACCGCGGCCTCGAACTCGAAAGCGGTGACAGGTCACCGCAATTCAAAACCTCCCTGGCCATCCGCAAACCACCGCCCGCAGGCGCGACCAGCCGGATAGGAACGCCGCGAAGCCGCCAGCAAGGCACGGCTCACGGTCGCGCCGCGACCATGCGCTCGAAGCGCGGATGGCCGCGCAGGCCGTCCCACGTCGGCTCGTGGCGCAGGCGCAGGCGGGAGCCGGCCCACGGGCGAGCCAGCAGCGCGTCGAGCAGATCGCAGGCGCGATCCTTTTCGCCGACTTCGACGCATAGCTCGGCCAATTCCTCCATCATCTGCACGGTGATGATCATGCCCTGCGCGGGCGGCGCGGCCTGGAGGGCCTTTTCGCCGATGGCCAGGGCCTGCGCGCGGTCGCCCGCGCGAGCGTGAGCGAAGGCCAGCTTCATCTGCCAGCCGGGCGCCACGGTGAGCGGACCGGGCGGGCCGGATTGCATCGTGGCCAGCGCGGCGCGGCCATCGGCGAGGGCCGCAGCCTCGTCGCCCATCGCGCGGTGGAGCGCGGACGCGAAGAGCGACTTCGGGACGCGCTGCCACAGGGAAGCCACGTCGTTGCCAGGCAGGGAGCGGAGCGTTTCCAGCGCGCCCGCGAAGTCCCGCACGCGCCACTGCTCCTGCCAGCGCGACTCGCGCGGCATCTTGAGGGCCAGCTCGCGCGCGCGCGCGGCAAAGCGTTCCCAATCGCCGGTGCGCTCGGCCACGCAAAGCTCCAGTTGCAGCGCGCGCCCCGGCAAGCCGGAGAGCTGCGCGGCGCGGCGATGCCATTCCTCGGCCTCGGACCGGCGGTTCATCTCGGTGAGGACGTTGGCGAGGGCGGCGAGCTTGCTGGCGTCGTCCGGCGCGCGGGCGACGGCCTCGCGGCTGGCGGCGAGGGCCTCCTCGTGGTGGTCGCGCTGGCGGTGGATGTCGGAAAGCGCGATGAGCAGCTCGGGATTGCCGGGCGCGATGGCGAGGGCGAGCTGGTAGCCGCGCAGGAGCACCTCGGGATCGGGGTTCTCGAACCACTGCACGCGCGCGAAGGCGATGTGCGCCTCGGCGAGGTCGGGCTGGAGGCGGATGGCCGTCTCGGCGGCGGCCTTCGCCTGCGCGAGGCGGGCCGGCGAGCGATCGTGGGCGTGGAAGTAGATTTGATTGTGCCCGCGTGCGAGGTAGGCCCAGGCGAGCGCGAAGCCGGGATCAAGCGCCACGGCGCGCTGGCACAGGGCGATGACCTCCTCGTTGCCGGCCATCCCGCGCGGGCCGGACTGCCACAGCGCGCGCGCCTTGACGAGGAGGTCGTAGGCCTCGGCGCTCTTGGTGGGGCGGCGGGCGAGCGCCTGCTCCTCGGCGGGCGTGAGCCTCGCGGACAGAGCGCGGGCGATGGCCTCGGCCACAGATCGCTGGAATTCCCAGGCGTCCACCATCTCGCGTTCATAGGTCTCGCCCCAAAGTTGGCGGCCGCCATCCGCCGCGGAGAGACGGGTGACGATGCGCACGCGGGAGCCTTCGCGGCGCACGCTGCCCTCAAGGAAGGCCGCGCGCGTGAGGCCGAGCGAGGCAGGATCAGTCGGCGTGGCGGTGGCACTCAGCGAAACGATGCGCAGGCCGTGCACTTTCCCGAGGGCCGAGAGGAGGTCGTCGCTCATTCCCCGCGCGAAGGCGGCGCCCTCGGCGTCGCCGGCCAAGTCGGTGAAGCGCAGCACCGCGACTGTCGGAGGCTCCTGCGCAGCCACCACGGGCGGAGGCGGCACGCGGCGCGACCCAAACCAAAGCCAAGCTGCCCCGGCTGCCACGAACAGGAACAGGGCGAGCACGCCCACCCACCAGCGCGGCGGCAACTCCACCGTCAGGCGCGTGCCGCCGCTCGTGGGCGCCGGAACCATCCCCGGCGTGGCCGTCGCCGCGGTCGGGGGCGTGGGCGCCGGCATCTCGTCGGCCAGGACGGGGACGAGGGCATCCGCGCGGGCGAGGTCGGCGTCCGTGATTTGCTGGCGGACCTTAGCGATGGCCTGCGCGGTTCCGTCCGCGTCGGGGAAGCGATCCGCGCGCCGCTTGGCGAGAAGCTGGCGCAGCAGGGCGAGCACCGGCAGCGGCGCGTGGACCAATTCCACCCACGGCGGGGGGGTGGCGACGTGGTGGTTGATGACCTCGCGCTGGGAGCGGCCGCGAAAGGGCGGCCGACCGGCGAGCATCTCCCAAAGGATGCAGCCGAGAGAATACAAATCGGAGCGCGGGTCGAGGTCCGACAATTCCTCGCATTGCTCGGGCGAGGCGTAAGCGGCGGTGCCGCGGAAGCCGACGGTGGGCAGGGGGGCATCCGGGTCGTATTCATCCGTCTCGACAACGGTGCGGGCGAGGCCGAAGTCGATGATCTTGAGCGCGCAGCCGCCGGCGCCCGCGAGCTGGGCGCGGCGCGGGTGGCCCGGCGGCAGCTCCGTGACCATCACGTTGGCCGGCTTGAGGTCGCGATGGATGAGCCCGTGCGCGTGGATCGCGCCCAGACCGAGGGCGATCTGCTCGGCGAAGGCGAGGGCGCGCGCCGGCGGCAGCGACCGATGCCGGCGCAGGTGGGAGTGGAGCGAGGAGCCTTCCACGAACTCCATCGCGTAGAAGCAGTTGCCGGCGCGGTCCTCGAGGAAGGAGACCGCGGCGACGTTCGGGTGGCCGACGCGGGCGGCCGCGCGCGCCTCGCGCACAAAGAGCCGCTGCACCTCCGTGTCACCCAGGCGCGACGGATGGATGACCTTGAGGGCCACGTCCTTGTCGAGGCGCGTGTCGGTGGCCTTGTAGGTCATCCCCATGCCGCCGACGCCAAGCGTCCACGGCGTGCCGTCCGGCTTTCGCTGGACGCGAAAGTGGGCGTATTCAAGCG
>CALMOL010000418.1 GCA_937871685.1 uncultured Verrucomicrobiota bacterium | reverse complement strand
GGCCTTCCGCAAGCCGCGGTCCGCGGATGCGACCACCTGAACCGAAAACGCTCTAGCCCACGACGACCTTGCCCCGGCCCCCGCCGGCCGCGGGGGCGCGCCGCAGCCACCACTCGACGGCGCCCAGCGCGACGGCTGCCAACGCCACCGACACCAGCAGCAGGCGCAGCGCCGCGTCGTCCTGGCCGAGCTGGATCAAGTTGTAGATCGAGAGCGAGATCGTGGCGGTCTTCCCCGGGATGTTGCCGGCCACCATCACGGTGGCGCCGAACTCCCCCAGCGCCCGCGCGAAGGCCAGCACCGTGCCCGCCAGCAAGCCCCGCGCGGCCAGCGGCAGCGTGATCGCCGCAAACGTGCGCGCCGGTCCCGCGCCCAGCGTGCGCGCGGCTTGCTCCAGCGCGGCCGGCACCTCCTCGAAGGCCACGCGCGCCGCCCGCACGAAGAGAGGGAAAGACATCACCGCCGTGGCGATCACCACCGCGCGCCAAGTGAACACGATCTCCGTGCCCAGCCATCGCTCGACCACGCCGCCCAGCGGCCCGCGCCGGCCGAGCAGCCGCAGCAGGATCAGCCCCGTGGCCACTGGCGGCATCACCAGCGGCAGAGCCACGAGCACCTCCACCAGCGCTTTGCCCGGCCAAGCGTGCCGCGCCAGCAGCCACGCCAGCGCCAAGCCCGGCGGCAGGATGCAGAGTGTTCCCAGCGCGGAAACCCAGGCCGTGAAGCCGACGACCTGCCAGTCTTCCGCGGTCATGGTCGGCGCCCCGTCCTATTTGAGCACCGAAAAGCCGTAGCGCGCGAAGACCGCGCGGGCATCCCCCCCGCCAAGGAAGGCGAGCAGCCGGCGCGCGGCCGCGGGATCCTTCGAATCCTTCAGCGCGGCCAGCGGATAGAGAATCTTCGGCCCTTCGGAAGCGGGCACCTCGTAGGCCACGCGCACCTTCTTGGAGATCAGCGCGTCGGTTTTGTAAACGGTGCCGGCCTCCACGTTGCCGCTTTCCACGGCGGCGAGCGAGGCGCGCACGTTCTCGGTGGGAATTACCTTCGGGCTGATCTTCTCCCACAGACCGAGCTTGGAGAGGTATTCCTTGGTGTAGACCCCGACGGGCACGGAGTTCGGCTCCGCCACGGCCACCTTCTTGATCTCGGGCTTCGCCAAGTCGGCGGCCGACGTGATCGTTAGCTTGCTGTCCGCGGGAACGACGATGACGAGGGAATTGCCCAGCAGGCTCTCACGCGTGCCGGGAGCAAGCGCACCGGCCTGCTCAAGGTTGTTCATCTGCGCCTCGTCGGCCGAGAAGAACACGTCGCCCGGCGCGCCCTCCTTGATTTGCCGCGCGAGTTGCGAGGATGCGCCGAAGTTGAAGCGAAGCGTATCGCCGCTCGCTTTCTCGTAGGCCGGCGCGAGTTCCTTGAGCGCATCCGTGAGGGATGCAGCGGCATGGACGGTCAGTTCGGCCGCATGCGCGCCAACGGCGGCCATCGCGGCAACGCAAAACAAGGCAATCGTTTTCATGATCGAAGTCGCTTCAGAAAAATTCGCTTTCCGTGCCCCTCAGGCCTCGGCGGCTTAGTCCCTCCGCCGCACCGAGACATTCGTAGCCTTCACCAGCGCCGCCACGCGGTCGCCGACCTTCAAGCCCATCTCCTTCACCGAGCGCGTGGTGATCACGGCGGCCATCTCGCCGATGGCGGTCTCGACGATCACCTCGGTGAGCACCTTGTCCGAGACGATTTCCTTCACCGTGCCGGGCATCTCGTTGCGGATGGACTGTTCCATAAGGTCGGGATCGTTCTCTCCCGCCGTTGATAACGCAACGGATTTCTTCGCCCCGCGCAGGAACGGACGCATTCGCTCCCAGCCGGCCAGCGCCGCGCGCTCCGCCTCCGCCGTCATTTCGCGGTAGATTTCCAAGACCACGCGTCCGGTCTCGGTCAGCCCCGCCCCGCCGCCGCGCCGGCCGCCGCGCGCGGACTCAATCAGCGGCGCGCGAAAGCACGCGTTCATCGTCTGCACGAGGCTCCAAGCGTGCATGTATGAAATGCTGAGCTGTGCTGCTGCCTTGGTGATCGAGCCCGTTTCCGCCACCGCGGCTAGCAATTCCGCTTTGCCCGGCCCGAGGCCCACCTCCTCGCCGCGCATCACGCGCACCCGCACCGAGAGCGCTGGCGGAGATTGGCCGCGAGTGGCCAGGGAGGAAGCGCGGGACAGTTTTGCGACGGCCATGCGCAAAGCGTAGCACGACGATGCGCCCTGGTGTGGCGGTGCGTTGTCCTACGGTGACGTTGTCTTCCCGTCTTGACATCGCCGCGGCAACCGGGCGAACGGGCATCGCATGCAGACCGCTCGCTCGCCCGCGCTTTTCACCTTCGTTTTCGCCTGCCTTCTCGGCGCGCTGGGAATCCCCCGCGGAACGTGGGCGGAGGAAGCCACCAAGCCTGTCACCGCCACGGTGACTAGCATTGGGTTGAAAGGCGCGTTCCCGACGCCGCGCCGGCTGAGTCCGGAAGACCTGCGCCGCCTGCCGCGGGTGGAAGCTCGCATCACCGACGCGCGTCGCGAGGGAGCCGAGTCGGTTCATGGCGGCGTGCCGCTGTTCGAGGTGCTGAAGGCCGGCGGATGGTCGTTCGAGCCGGGAATGGCTGCCATGCGCGAGACCGCGCGCGCGGTGCTGGTGGTGGATGCCGCCGATGGCTACCGCGTCGTGTTCTCACTGGCCGAACTCGACCCCAACTTGGTGGAGAAACCCATCCTGCTGGCCGACATGCGCGACGGCCGCCCGCTGCGCGCCGAGGAAGGCCCGTGGCGCTTGGTGGTCCCCGGCGACAAGCGCCCAGTGCGCTGGGTCCGCCAAGTCACCGCCCTGACGCTGCGGAAGGAGTGAAAGGCCCGGGGTTGTAGAGGCGGCACGTCCGCATTCGCGGACAGAGCCGCCTCTACAACGGCCGATCGCGCGATGCCCTTCACAGCACCGGCGCGAGGAGGCGAAGCGCGCCCTCGAGCAGCCGCGCGCCGATCCCGCGCCGGGCGAAGGCGGCGCGCTTGATCTCCTCGGACTGGCGGAAGTCCTCGCGCAGCAGCGCGCTCACCTCGGCCACGGTGGCGCGGTCGTGGAAGAGGAGGTTCAGCTCGAAGTTCAGCTTGAGCGAGCGCACGTCGAGGTTGGCCGAGCCGATCATGCCGAGGGCGTCGTCCTGCAGGAGCACCTTGGAGTGCATCATCCGCGGCAGGTATTCGTAGATCCGCACGCCCGCGCCGAGCAGCTCGTCGTAGAACGAGTGCGCCACGCTCGCGAGGTAGATCGAGTCCGGCTTCCGCGGCAGCAGCAGGCGCACATCGACCCCGGCGCGCGCGGCCACCTGGAGCGAGGCGGAGATCGCCGGGTCGGGCACGAGGTAGGGCGACGCGATCCACAGCCGGCGGCGCGCCTCGTGGGCCAAGCCGAGGATCGCCATGCGGATGCGGTGCGCGAAGACGTCCTGATCCGGCCCGGCCGCCAGCGTGAGCGTTTCCACCGGGCCGGCCGGAGCCGCGGGCGGGTAATAGCGCGCCGCCGTCAGCCGCTGCGTGGTGGCAAAGAACCAGTCGTCGGCGAACGCGCGCTGGAGCGACTCCACCGCCGGCCCCTCCACGCGCACGGAGAAATCGCGCCACGGCAGGTATTGCTCGCCCACGTTCATGCCGCCGAGGAAGGCCACGCGGCCGTCGAAGACCGCGAGCTTGCGGTGGTTGCGCAGGTGCAGGAACCACCGCTGCCGCAGGGGCGACACGCTCGTGAACCAGCTCACCTCGCCGCCGGCCGCCGTCAGCGCGGAGAATTCCGACAGGCGCAGGCGCAGCGAGCCCAGCTCATCGAAAAGGCCGCGCACCTCCACGCCTCGCTTCCGCGCGCGCAGGAGCGCCTCGCCGAGGCGGCGTCCCACGGCATCGTGTCGCCAGATGAAATACTCGAGGTGGATGTGCTCGCGGGCGCGGTCGATCTCGTCCGCGAGCGCGTCGAAGAACTTGGCTCCGTCGGGGATCACCTCCAGCCGGCCGCCGGCCACGAACTCGCCGCGGCAAAGCCGCTCCAGGCGCTCGGCCACCGGCGGCAAGACCTCCACCGGATGCGTCTCCTCCGGCGGCGGCACGGCCGTCTCGACCGGCGTGGCCCCGCGGCGCCGGCGCAGCGTGCGGCGCTGGAGCCGCTCGTTCCCGAAGACGAGGTAGAAGAGCGGCGCGATCACCGGGAAGAGCAGCAGCGCCCAGATCCACGAGAGGGCCGAGAGCGGGTTGCGCTTGTGCAGGAGCACATGCGGGATGAACGCGACCGAGCAGACTTCCAGCGCGAGCGCGACCCACCACCCCCACGCGTGCGGGGGCGGCGGCAGCCAGGCGGCGTCGGCGAGGAGGAAGGCCATCGTGGGATCGGATGCGCCGAGCGCGGGGGCGCCCGGCGGCAAAGCGGCAGCGGTGTAAACTCGAAACTCGATGTTCGAAACTCGAAACAAGGCTCGAAAGGACGAAGCGCCCGAAAGCGGGAAAGTCGTGGCCGGGGAGCTTCCGGCGCTGGCCGTTCTCTTCGGCGCTTGTTTCGAGTTTCGAGTTTTCGGGCTTCGAGTTTTATTTCCCGCCATGCCCCTCCCGATCACCCGACTCAAGCAAGCGGCTGCCGAGGCCGGCTTCACGCGCAAGGGAATGTCCGCGTGGGGCCTGCGCCGCGGCTTCCCGGTGCTGGTCCAGTTCGACAAGCAGAACATGAAGAACCCGGTGGTCGTTTCCGCGCGCCTCGCGCCCGGCTCGCCCGCGGAACTGCCGCCGAGCTTCGCGCCGCCGCTCGACGCGCTGCTCGGGGCGGGGGCCGCGCAAGCGTTCGCGCGCGAGGACGCCGCCATCCTGCTGCTGCAGAACGGCGTGGAGCGGTTGAAGCAGGGCGAGCTTCTGCCCGCGGTGGACTCCTTCCTCGGCGGACTGGAATCGGCGGGCGCGCAGCCGCAGCGCACGTGCGGCCTGTGCGGGGCGACCGACCATCTTTCCGTGCTCGCGACCGATGGCACCGTGGGCCTGATCTGCCCCGCGTGCCTGGCCAAGCAGGCGGCGCAATACGACGACCTCCATGGCTACGTGCCCGCGTCGCTGCCGAAGCTCCTCGCGGTGGGCGCGGCGTCGTTCGTGGGCATGGCGCTGCTGTGGGCCGGGCTGGCCATCGGCGTGGACCTCGCCTTCAACGCGGCCGGCGGCTCGGCCACGCTGCCGGGCAAGCTTTCGGTCCTCTTCGCCTTCCTGCTGGGCATGGCCGTGGCGGTGCCCGCGCTGCTCTTCAAGCTCGTGCCGCGCCGCGGTCGCTGGCCCGCGATGCTCTGTGCCATCGCCGCGGGCCTGCTGGCGATCTTTGCGGGAGAAATTCTCTACGCCGACTGGTTCTTCCGCCGGCGCGGCGTCGAGACGTGGCTGCCTCCGCTGGCCGTGGTCTGGAAGCTGGCCGCCAGCGGCAGCGGCTTCTTCCTCACGCTGCGCGCAATCCTGGCCCTCTCCACCGTCGGCGCCGCCGCCTACTACGCCAAGCCGCCCGCGCCGAAGCTGGCGCTCTAGAGCATTCTCGATCCGAATGGTCGCATTCATCTGGGGGCTGGTTCCCCGCAAGGCCGGACGCGTTTTTGAGGGCGGTGGGGGGCGGGAGCCCGCGCCCCCCCGGCGCCCAGCCGCCCCGC
>CALMOL010000417.1 GCA_937871685.1 uncultured Verrucomicrobiota bacterium | reverse complement strand
GCTGGGCGAGGGTGATCCAGCGGGTGGCGCCGGCGTATTCCTTGGTGCCGAAGGAGACGCGCTTGCCGTCGCGGTAGGCGGCCTTTTCGGCGATCTTGGTTTTCAGCTCCGTGGTGCGCGCGCCGCCGGGCGCGGAAAGGGTGCGGGCGGGGTATTGCTTGAAAAAGCGGTTCTTTTGGAGGAGCACCACGCGCTTGTCGGCGACGTGGATTTCCAGCGAGAAGTCGGGCTGGAAGATCAGCAGACGCTGGCCGGGCTGGATCACGGTGTTGGCGAGGTTGTTCGACCGCATGATCAGCTCGGGCGAGGTCTTGAGCAGGCGCGCGATCTTGTCGAGCGAGTCGCCGCCTTTGACGATGTAGTCCACCTTGTCGGGGGTGGGGGTGGTAGAGAGCGCGAGGTCGGCGTTGATCTCGCCGAGTTGGTTGCGCGCCTCGTCGATGCGCGGCGAGGTGGGATAATTGGTGACGATGGAATCGAGAAGGGCGCGGGCCTCTTCGACCTTCTTGTCCTTCCGCAACGCGGCGACCTTGGAGAGCTCGGGCGCGGCGGGATCCGGCGGCGGCGTGGGCGCGGGCGGCGCGACGGCGGACTTTTCCTTCACCTGCGGCCGGGCGGGCTTGATGAGCAGCGTGTAGGCGGCATACCCACCGCCGCCGAAGATGCCCACGACCAGGACGAGAATAACGAGCAGCTTGAGCTTCAAAGGGATTTCCGATTGGTGATTTCTCCCGCTTGGCGGGACCGATTGGCCGAAGGCCGCAGGCGAGGAGGGGACGGATGGACCATGCCGGCCTTGGTGACACCAGCAGTGCGCGTCATCGCGTGGGGATGGCCGGGGGAAACGCCATTGCCGCACAGAATCCTGCGTGCGAGCAACGCTCTCGCGTGGAACGCGCCGCAGCTGGAACCCTTCCGAATTGTAGAGGCGGCTCTGTCCGCGAATGCGGACGTGCCGCCTCTACAACTCGCGCCCCTCGCTTTCTTTGCCCTCATCCACCCTGGCGGCGGAAGTCTTCCAGGTTACTCGGGCCAGACTGGGTGGCGAGGTCCATGGTGAACTTCAGCAGGCCGACTTCCCAGCCTTCTTCCACGCTGGTGAGCACGGCGGCCAGCGGGTCGGCCGAGCTTTGGACCTCGGCGCACACGCGGTCGCCCCACTCGCCCAGCGAGCCGGTGCGCAGATCCTCGACCACGTGCGAGCGGCGCACGCGGAAGCCGTAGCGCAGCAGCGCGGCCTGGCCGGGACGCTCGCGGCCAATGCGGCGCAGGGCCTCGGCGAAGGCGCCGGCTTTTTCCCCGAAGCCCTCGAGCAACAGGCGCGCGGCCATGTCGGCCGTGAAGATCGCGGGCCGTTCGGCCTCCACCGTGCCACGGCGCACGCGCACTTGGTCCGTGCGGTCCATCGACTCGGTGAGGAGGTGGAACTGGAAGGTGGTGGACCCGAAGGTCTGGATCTGGCGCCGCGGCGGCAGGAGCACGCGCGTGTTTTCCAGCGCGTAGTCGAAGTCGTCGGGGTTCACGGCAGTAAAAAGCCGGCCCGGTTGAGATCAACCGGGCCGGCCGCGAAAGGTTTTTCTGCGAGCGGAAAGCGGCTCAGGCGGTCTTCTTAGAATCGATGTAATCCACGACGCTGCCCACGGTCTTGAGCTTCTCGGCCTCCTCGTCGGGCACTTCCACGCTGAACTTCTCTTCGCACGCCATCACCAGCTCCACCATGTCGAGCGAGTCGGCGTTGAGATCCTTGATGAACTCGGCCTCGCGCGTCACCTGCTCCGGGTTCACGGAGAGCTGCTCGACGACGAGGTTTTTCACGGTCTCAAAGGTATCGGTTTCGGCCATAATGCTGCGAGGGATCTGGTTAGATGGAGGGCGGACAGGTAGCGGACCGCGACGCGCGGCGCAACCTAATTCGCGCGATCCAAGACGCGCGTCCGCCCGCTTTTTTCAGTGCGCCGCGGCGGCCTCGGGTCCGCTCACCGGCGCGGGGCGGCGGCAGGCCGGCAATAGGAGTAGGCAGGACGCCAGCGCCACGGCCAGCACGATGAAGCAATCGCCGTAAGCGAGGTAGTAGGCCTGGGCGCGCACGGCTTGGTCGATGGCGCCGATCGCCATGCGGTCGGCGGTGGCGGGATCGTAGCCGGCGGCGAGGAACTTCTGCGCGTAGGCCGCGAGCCGCTCGGTGGTGAGGGGCGAATACATGCTCACGGCCTCGCCGATGCGGTTGGAGTGGAGGTGCTCGCGGTTCGTGAGGAGCGTGCCGAGCATGGCGATGCCGACGGAGCCGCCGAGGTTGCGGCCCATGTTGAAGAGGCCGGACGCGGAACCGGCCTGCGCGGGCGCGATGCCGGCGGTGGCGAGGCGGGTGATCGGCACCATGATGAAGGGAAACCCGATGGCGCGCAGCAGAAGCGGGAAGCGGAGCTGGTCGTGCGCCACGTCGGCGCTCATGGCGGAGGTGAGCCAGCAGCTTCCGGCGAAGCAGCACAGGCCCCAGGCGACGAGGACGCGAGGGTCAAACTTCGAGGAAAGCCGCGCGGCGATCGGCATCAGGAACAACTGCGGCAGGCCGAGCCAGAGCAGAGTTTCGCCGGTCTGGAGCGCGGAGTAGCCTTGGAGCTGCTGGAGGTAGAGCGGCAGCAAGTAGATCGAGCCGTAGAGGCCGGCGCCGAGGACGAAGTTGATCAGGGAGCCGACGCCGAAATTCAGCTTTCCGTAGAGGCGCAGGTCCACGAAGGGGCGCTTGGCCAGCCAGAACTCGATGATGAGGAAGGCCGGCAGGCAGGTCACGGCGAGGGCGAAGGCGATCTTGATTTCCTCCGAGCCAAACCAGTCCTTCCGGTTTCCTTCCTCCAGGAAGAAGGTGAGGCTCGACAGGCCCACGGCCATGGTGCCGATGCCGGCCCAGTCGGCGCCGCGCAGCATCTGGAGCTTGGCGGGTTCCTTGGCCAAGCCCTGCGCAAGGCCCCAGAACATCAGCGCTCCCGGAATGAGGTTGATGTAAAAGTTCCACTCCCAGCCAAATGATTCCGTGAGCCAGCCGCCGACGGTCGGCCCGATGGCGGGCGCGAAGGTGGCCGACACGCCAAAGAGCGCGAAGCCGATGGACTGCTTGGCCGGCGGCAGCTTGGTGAGGACGATGTTGAACGCGAGCGGAATGAGCGCGCCGCCGGTCAGCCCCTGACCGAAGCGGAACGCGATCATGCTGGCGAGGTTCCACGACAGGCCGCAGAGCGACGAGAAGACGAGGAAGAGCGAGACGTTCCACAGCAGGTAGCGCCGCAGGCCGAAGACCTGCGCCAGCCAGCCCGAGAGCGGGATGATGACGATCTCGGGCAGCAGGTAGCCGAGCGAAATCCACGAGCCCTCGTCCAGCGTGGCGCCCAGCGCGCCGGTGATGTCCTTGAGCGAGGCGTTGGTGATCTGGATGTCCAGCACGGCCATGAACGCGCCCAGCGCGGCCGAGACCACGGCGATCCAGTCGGAGCGGGAAACGGTGTTGTCTTGGTTCATGGCAGGTAGCCGGCGCGCTTTTTCCGAAGGCGGGGCAGAGGAGACAGGATTACAGGATTGAAAGGATTAACGGGATTGGGCCGAGAGAATGAAGGGGTGCGGCTTCGATGGCGATCGCTTTCCGTTTCCCTCCGTGGGCTCCGTGCCTCCGTGGCGATCAATCGTGAGCGATGCGGACCTTCACGTAGGCGGAGAGGCCGGGGGAGATGCGGTCCTCGAAGCCGCGGGCGGAGTCGGCGTCGAGCACGATCTTCACGGGCACGCGCTGGACGATCTTGGTGAAGTTGCCGGTGGCGTTGTCGGGCGGCAGGAGGGCGAATTTGGCGCCAGTGCCGGGGGAGAAGGAGTCCACGCGGCCGATGAAGGTTTTGCCCTCGATCGCGTCGATCGTCACGGTCACCGGCTGGCCGGCGCGCATGGCGGAAAGCTGGCTTTCCTTGAAGTTGGCGACGACCCACGTCTCGCGGCCGACCACGGCGAGCACCTGCTGGCCGGGCGAAAGGCGCTGGCCCGCTTCCACGGTGCGCTTGCCGACGCGGCCGGCGGCGGGCGCGGGGATCGTGGCGTAGGAAAGCTGGAGATCCGCCTGGGCGAGGCTAGCGGTGGCGGTCTCGACGCGGGCGCGGGACGAGGCGAGCGCGGCCTCGGCGGAGCGCACCGCGGCGGCGGCGGCTTCCTTGGCGGCTTCCGCGGAAAGGGTGGTGGCACGGGTCACGTCGAACGCGGCCTGGGCGGCGTCGAAGTCCGCGCGCGAGATCACGCCGGAGCGCGGACTTTGGAAAAGCTGCTGCGAGCGGGCGAAGTCGAGGCCGGCCTTGGTGCGCTGCGCTTGGGCCTGGGAGACGTTGGCTTCGGACGCCCGGAGCTGGGCCTGGGCCTGCGCGAGGAGGGCTTCCGCCTGCGGCACGCCGGCCTCGGCCTCGGTGAGCGCGGCGCGCGCCTGGCGGCGGGCGACCTCGAAGTCACGCGCGTCCAGGCGCAGGATCGGCTGCCCGGCGGCGACCTCCTGATTGTCGGCGACGAGTAACTCCGCGACGTTTCCGGCCAGACGGGAAGAGATGGGATGCGCGCGGCCTTCAACGAAGGCGTCGTCCGTGCCCTCGAATTGGCGCGCGTGGAGCCACCACATCACACCCCCCACGATCGCAGCGAGGAAGATCGGCACCGCGATGAGGAGCGCGCGGCGCTTCCCGCCGCCCTTGCCGGCTTCTGCCTTGGCCGGTGGCGTCGTGACCTCTGTCGGGCGCGGCGGAGCCGGGCGGACGGCGGGCGCCTCGCGATGCAAAATGTCCACGGTGGAATCGGCGGTGGCGGCAAGCGTGCTCATGGAGTCGCCGAAAACGTCCGTGCACCAGCGTGCGTCAAAATGACTTTGTTAGTTCCCTGCTGAGACCTTGCGGGTATCACCCCGCGAGAGAAACTCCGCGGTGGAATTGCGCCATCTTCGCTACTTCACGGCCGTGGCTGAGGCCCGTTCGTTCCGCCGCGCCGCGGAACGGCTGCACGTCGCGCAGCCGCCCCTTTCCCGGCAGGTGCGTGATCTGGAAGAGGAGATCGGCGCGGCCTTGCTCGACCGCGACCGCGGCGGGGTGCGCCTCACGGACGCGGGACGCGCCTTCCTGCCGCGCGCGAAGCGGGTGCTGGAGGAAGCGGACCGCGCCGTGGCCGCGGCGCGCGCGGCGGCCCAGCCCTCGGAGGGCGAGCTGAATGTCGGCTCCGTCGGCGCGCTGGCGGTCACGCTGATGCCGGACGCCATCGCGGCCTTCCACGGTCGCTTTCCCCGCGTGGAGGTGAACTTGCGCGAGATGCTGCGCGACCGCCTCGTGGACGCGCTGGCGGCGGGCGAACTGGACGTGATCCTCACCACCGGCCACGCGCCGCTGCGCCGCGGCATGATGCGCGACGTGGTGCTGAGCAGCCCGGTGCTCGTGGTGATGCCGTCCGACCATCCGCTTGCCGCGGGCAGCGTGACGCCCGCCCGCCTCGACGGCGCCATGCTCGTCGGCATGGGGGCCGCCACGGCGCAGGGTTACATCGAGTGGGTGCGCAGCGTGTGCGAACAGCTCGGTGTTTCGGCGCGCTTTGGCCGGCTTGCCGACAGCCAGTCGGGCTTGCTCGCGCTGGTGGCTGCGGGCGCCGGTCTCGCGATCGTGCCAGAGGTGGCTGCTCGGGGATTGCCGCGCTTGGACGGCATTGTCTCGCGACCGTTGCTCGGGCGCGTGCCGCCCTTCGAGTTGATCGCCGTGCGCGCGGCGCGGGGCGCTTCACAGTTGGCCGTGCATTTCACGGAAGCGCTGCGAGAGGCCGGAGTGCGCCAGGAGAAAAGCGCGGCGCGTGACGGGAAAGATGCCCGGCCCGCCGTGGACAAGCCGCGGCGACCGGCCAAGCTCCGCGCCGTTTGAATCCCGACGCTCCCTCTTCCCCGCGCCCCACGCCATGGCGTCGCTTCCTCTGGTGGGCGCCGCTGCTGCTCATGGCGGGAGTGATCTGGCTGGCATCGAGTGACCTCGGCGCGATGTCGCACCAGTCCCGCATCATCGGCCCGATCCTGGCGGCGCTGGGCTTCTCGCCGGAGACGATCGTCAAGATCATCGTCTTCATCCGCAAGAACGCCCACATGGGCGAATACGCGCTCTTCGCGGTGCTCGCCTGGCGCGGCTGGCACGCGCGGCCGGTGCTGTGGCGGCGCACAGCATGGCGCTGGTGGCCAGACGCCCTCGCGCCGTTGGGATTTGCCGTTGCTTGGGCGAGCCTGGATGAATTTCACCAGTCCTTCGTGCCCTCGCGCACGGCCTCGGTGGGCGACGTGTGCTGGGACACGGCTGGCGCGCTCATCGGCCTGACGGTGCTGTGGCTGTGGCACCGTGGCGGGGGAAAGGTTCAAGCTCCAAGCTTCAAGCCTCAAGAAAGGTCCGAAGAAGGGAAGTTCGGAAACGAGGCAAGCGCCGCCCTTTGACCCTTCCGTCTTCTTCCTTTCGGCGTTTCCTTGAAGCTTGATGCTTGGAGCTTGAAGCTTGAAGCTTCCTTCACTCGGTCTTCCAAACGAGCAGGCGCTCCTCGGTCATGTCTTCCATCGCGCGGCGCAGGCCCTCGCGGCCGAAGCCCGAGTCCTTCACGCCGCCGTAGGGCATGTTTTCGGTGCGGAAGGTGGGTCCCTGATTGATGAGCACTGCACCGGCCTCGATCTCGTGGAACGCGCGCCAAGCGCGGCGCGCGTCGTTCGTGTAAACGCCGGCCTGGAGGCCGAAGGGCGACGCGTTCACGCGGAAGAGGGCGTCGTCGAAGTCATCGAACGCTTCCAGCGTCACGACCGGGCCGAAGACTTCCTCGCAGCCGAGCTTCACGTGCGTGGGCACGCCCTCGACGACGATCGGCGGCAGCACCGGGTCGGCCAGCGAGGGGCGGAGGTCGGTGAGAAGCTTCGCGCCGGCCTTCAACGCCTCGTCCACCCACGCCAGCACGCGGTCGCGGGAAGTGCGGTCGATCAGCGGGCCGACGAGCACGCCCCGGTCGTGCGGGTCGCCGTGGCGGACGTTCTCGCGGATGTGGGCGAGCCAGGCGGCCTTGAATTCCTCGTAAATCGGCTTCTCGACGAGCAGGCGCTGCACGGAGATGCACGACTGGCCCGCGTAGCCGAAGGCGCCCGCGGCGAGGCCGGGGATCGCGGCGCGCCAGTCGGCGTCCGCGCAGATCACGGCGGGAGCGTTGCCGCCGAGCTCGAGGGTGACCTTCTGCTTCGCCGCTTGCGCGCGGAGTTTCCAGCCCACGGCGGCGCTGCCGGTGAACGACACCATCCGCAGTCGCGGGTCTTCGAGCAGGCTGGCGATTAAGCCGGGATCGAAGAGCGCGCAGCACACCTGGCCGGGGATCATGCCCGCCTCCAGCAGCAGCTCGGTGAGCCGATGCGCCGAGAACGGCGTGCGCGGCGAGGGCTTGAGGAGCACCGCGTTGCCCATGGCGAGGGCGGGGGCGAGCTTGTGGGCGACGAGGTTGAGCGGGAAATTAAAAGGAGTGATGGCAAGGATCACGCCGAGCGGAAAGCGCCGCGAGAATCCCTCGTGCCCCGCACCGGCCGCGCTGGCGGCGAGCGGAATGCTTTCGCCCGCGCCCCAGGTCAGGCATTCCGCGGCAGCGAACTCGAAGGTCAGCGCGCAACGCTCGGCTTCCGCCTCGGCGAGCGTGATCGGTTTGCCAGCCTCGGCGACGACACGTTCCGCCAAGTCGTCCCGGCGCTCGCGGATCAGGGCGGCCGCGCGCCGCAGCATCGCCGCGCGCTCGTGGGGCGGCTGCCGACGCGTCTGGTGGAAGGCCGCGCCGGCCACCGCGAGCGCGTGACGCACTTCCTCCTCGCCGGCCACGCAGCATTCGCCCACGAGTGAGTCGTCCCACGGCGAGTGCACCTTCACGATGCCGTCGGTGGCGAGGCGCTGCTCGCCGATGAGGAGAGGCTGGGGGTTGGCGTCCATGCCGCAAGCGTCCTTTCCGTTTGGAGAAATGCGATTAATTTCCGCCCCCTTTTTTCGTTCCATGAAAGTGTATTTGAAGACCTACGGCTGCCAGATGAACGAGCGTGACTCGGAGCAGGTCACGCGCGATCTGCTAGCGCGTGGCTACGAGATGACCCCGGACGCGCAGGTCGCCGACGTGGTGCTGGTCAACACTTGCTCGGTGCGCGACCTCGCCGAGCAAAAGGCGCTCGGCAAGATGGGCCTCGTGGCCGCGCGCAACCGCCACCGGCCGGAGGTCGTGTATGGATTCCTCGGCTGCATGGCGCAGGCGCGCGGCGCAGACCTCCTGCGCGACGCCCCGCACGCCGACCTCGTCGTCGGCACGCAGAAGTTTCACCGTGTGGCCGATCACGTGGACGCCGCCGTGGCCCGCAAGCGCGCCCGCGCTTTGGAGGGCCTGCGGCACGATGACCTGCGCCTCGGCCTCGTGGACACCGGCGAGGAGGAGGGATCGCAAAACGCCATCCACCAGCACACCCTCGCGCCGCGGCAGGCGACGGCCTTCGTGTCGATCATGCAGGGCTGCAACATGCACTGCACCTACTGCATCGTCCCGCGCACGCGGGGAGCGGAGCGGGCGCGGCCCATCGAGCAGATCGTGGGGGAGGTGCGCGGGCTCGCCGAGCGCGGCGTGAAGGAGGTCACGCTGCTCGGGCAGATCGTGAACCTTTACGGCCGGCACGAGTTTCCGAAGCGCGACGGCAAAAGCCCCTTCGTGCAGCTCTTGGAAGCGGTGCAGGCGGTGGATGGCATCGAGCGCATCCGCTTCACCTCACCGCATCCCATCGGCTTCCGCGCCGATCTCGTGGACGCCTTCGCGCGGCTGCCCAAGCTCTGCGAGCACGTCCATTTCCCGATGCAGAGCGGTTCGGACCGCATCCTGCGCGCGATGCACCGCGGCTACACGCGCGACAAGTTCCTCGGCCTGCTCGCGCAGCTCCGCGCGGCGCGGCCAGGCATTGCGTTCACCACGGATATCATCGTCGGCTTTCCCGGCGAGACGGAGGAAGATTACCAGCTCACGCGCGAGGCTACCGGGGCGGCGGATTTTCAGAACGCCTTCGTGTTCCGCTACTCGCCGCGCTCGCTCACGCCGGCGGCGGATTTGCCGGACCAATTGACCGAGGAGGTGAAGGAAGCACGCAACCAGGATCTCCTCGCCGTCGTCAACGCACTCGCCGTGAAACACGGCGACGCCTGGGTCGGCCGCCGCGCTGAGATCCTGTGCGAGGGGCCGAGCAAGACGAATCCCAACCGCCTGTCCGGTCGCACGCGCACGAACAAGATCGTGGTCTTCGAAGGCCGGCCGCGCCACGTCGGCGAGATCTTCGAGGTCCACGTCCGCCATTCCTCCGGCTTCACGCTCTACGCGGAGGCGGACGCACCAGCGGAGGAGTCGAGCGACCCATCGCCCTTGCCCGCCGAGGGGCTCGTCGCTTGAGCGCCACGCGGACGTTTCCATTTGTCACCGCCGGGTCGCTGGCTCGACATCCCGGCGCTTCTGATTCCTTTCGCGGCTGCTTTCTCTGGTGATGCCCCGTTTTTCCCGGTCTTCGTTCCCCCGTCTGCGACGCTGGTCTTGGGGAATGCTTGTTCTCGCGCCGCTGAGTCTCGCCGCGCAAACGCCGCGGCCCTCGCCCAGCCCATCGACTTCGGCTTCCGTTGCCCCCGGCATCCGGCGCGCGGTGCCGGTCACGCCCGTGCCGGCCAAGCCGACGACCCCCAAGGACGCGGCCGCCGCGCTCGTGCAGCTGGCGCTCGCCGCCTACGGCAACGGCGATTTCAACACGGCGCTGGGGCAGCTCGACCAAGCCGAGAAGCTGCAGTCCAACCAAGCTGACGCCACCAACCTGCGCGGCGCGGTGCTCCTGCGCATGGAGCGCTTCGACGAGGCCGAGAAGACCTTCCGTCGCGCCGTAAATCTCGACCCCAACCTCTGGGCCGCCAAGTTCAACGCGGCCGAGGTGTGGAGCCGCAAGAAAGACTGGCCGGGCGCGCGCCGTGCCTTCGAGAACCTTTCGATCCAGACCGACCGCTTCAAGCAGGAGGGCGAGTGGGAACTGGCGCAATACAAGATCGTCGTGGCCTGCCTGCAAATGGGCGACGAGGCCGCCGCCACGTCGCGCTTCAAGCGCCTGCGCCGCGTGGACTCGCCGGCCTATTTGTATTCCCAATCCGCGCTCGCCTACGCAAAGAAGGACAAGGGCGCCGGGCTCAAGTTCCTCGGCCTCGCCACCGCCGCGGCCAAGCCAGAGGTCAACGCCATCTTCACGGACGCCCTTGCGCGCGCCGGCTGGATCCCGATGCCCACGCCGGCCGCCGCGGCCATCGCCGGCGATCCGCGCAAGCCCGGCTCGCGCACCTTCCGCGGCCCGCCGGCCGGCGCGCTGCCCGTGCCCGTGCTGCCGCCGTCCATCGACGTGGACCTCCCCAAGGCCGGCGGCGAGGCGCCCTCCAGCGAGCCACCGATGCCGGTTCCAGCGGCATCTTCCGGGAAAACGTCCCGGGCTTCGGGAGCATCCATCCCATGGGACCTATACGACGTATATGACCCATGGGACGCCAGTGCGTCCGCTCCTAGCTACCGCCGCATCGCCAATGACCCGGCCGAGGACCGCAAGGCCGCCTACGCCGCCAAGCTCGCCGCCGCGCAGGAGCAACTCCGCCGCCGCGACTTCACCGCCGCTTCCCGCCTGCTGGAGGAGGCGATGGCGCTCTCCAACTCGCCCGCCGAGGTCCATAACTTGCGCGGCGCGATGGAGTTCTACCGCAACGATTATCCTGCTGCCGAGCGACATTTTCGGGCCGCGTTGGCCGCCGATCCCGGCAATTGGCCGGCCCGCTTCAACCTCGCCGAGATCGACTTCGCCGCCCGCGCCTATCCCAAGGCCCGCGGCGAATACGAGTCCATGCTCCCGGACACGCCGGTCGAGCGCCAGCCCCTCGAGCGCGAGATGCTCGACTACAAGATCTTCCTGACCTACCTGCTCGACGGCAAGGCGCCGGTGGCCGAGGGGCGCCTGAAGAAGTTTCCGCTCAACGGCAAGACGCCCGCGCGCTACTACGCCCAGGCCGCCTTCGAGACGGTGGTGCGCAAGCGCCCCGAGAAGGCCACCGAGGCGCTTCGCTCCGCCACGGACTACTACCCGGCCTCGCTCTGCTTCCTCTTCGCCCAGCCGCTGGAGCGCGCCGGCGTCCTGGCCGCCTCGGCGCCGCCCGCGGATGAGCCGCCGTATGCGGCCGCCAGCGCGACTCCCGCGGAAAGC
>CALMOL010000416.1 GCA_937871685.1 uncultured Verrucomicrobiota bacterium | reverse complement strand
GCCGCCGCGAGCCGGGCGCGACGGGCACCGCGTGCGTGAGAACCAGCGCCGGGTCCGGTGCAAGCTCTGGACGCGAGCCGTCCGGCGCGGCGCGGGTCAGCAACTCCACCCGCCGGCCCGCGCGCGCGAGCGCCGCGGCCAGCGCGGGGACCGAGCGCGCGGGGCCGCCGACGTCCGGCTCAAGGGAGCCGACGGTGAGGATAAAGGCGCGTGGGGCAGGCAAAGGGGACAGTGAGAAGTGAAATGTGAGAGGTGAGAAGTGGAAAATGCGCTCTCGGAATCATGCGGCGTGACCGGGTGAGCGCCGAGCCTGGGCACCTGCGTCCATCCCCCTTCTCACTTTTCACGTCTCACCCGCCCGTCGCCTCCGGTGCGCTCGGCTCCGTCGCCGCGCTGCCCCCGGAGAATGGCGCCTCGCGCCGCCGGCGCTTCTCGCGGCGCGTGCGGTCGTGCCAGCCCCAGCACAGCCCGAGGAGCACGGCGACCACGAGCTGCACCGAGGCGATCTGGAGCGGAAAATCGAGCAGCGCGTGCAGGGCCACGCCGAGGAGGCCGAGCACGGCGGCCGGCAGGAGCAAGCCGTTCTGCGAGGACGGCGCGGTGTCCGGCTCGCGCTGGCAGTGGAAGCCGCGCGCGATGCCACCGAAGAACGTCACCGACCACAGAATCGTGCCGACGATCCCCCACTCCACCACCGTCTGCACGAAGTCCGCGTGGAGATGGCGCCAGAACCCGCGCAACGTGTCGCCGTAGGGCACGGTGAAATATGGGAACACCGCCTGGAAGCAGCCCGGCCCAAAGCCCAGCGCGCCCGCCTCGGGAATTGCGCCGGCCGCGGCCCGTTGCGCGAGCAGGCGCGTGTTGCCGGCCTCGAGCTGGTCGAGCGTCCCCTGCCATCGCTCGGCTTGCCGCCCGAGCCCCACCGCGCCGACGGCCACGCCCACCGCGAGCACCGCCACGGCCGCGCCGATGAGCACGGCGGAGCGCCGCTTGCGCCAGGCGGAGGCGAGGAGCGCCCGCGCCGGCCACGCCGCCGTGGCCGCGAAAAGAAGCAGCGCGATGGCCTGCGCGGCGCGCGAGGTGATCATCACGGAAGCGAGCACCTGCAGGACGAAGGCGCTCACGCACACCGCGTGGACCAGCGGGTGCGTGGGCCGCGTCGCCGCGCGCAGGGCCAGCGCGGCGGTGAGGGGCAGGCAGAGGTTGAGGAACGCGCCCGCGTTGGCGTGATAGTAGAACGAGGCGAAGAAGGTCTTCACATAGCTCTCGGTGGGCGAGCGCGCCGTGGGATCCTCCCAGAAGATCGTCGGCGCCCCAGCCGCGCGCTGCACTACGCCAAGCGCCGCGATGGAGCCTCCGGCCACCACGAGCGTCACCCACAGCCGCTCCCGCCACGCGCGCTCGGCCGCCATCTCGGCGGCGATGAACAGCGCGCCGAGCAACCCCGTGGCGCGCAGCATCCAGTGCTGGGAGAGCGCCGCGTCGGCCGCGCCGGGCAGCGCCGCCCACAGCGGGGCAATGGGCGCGAAGACCGAGAAATCGGGGTCGTAGATCCCCGAGGCGTTTGCGGCCATCCACCACCCCTGCGCAAGGATGCCCGCCGCCGCCACGGCGAGCAGGAGTGGCACGCGCCCGCCCCAGCGCCCCCGCCGCGTGACGAATCCAGCCAAGCGCAGGGCTGCCGCCCCCAGCATCCACCACGTGGTGACCTCCAGCGCCCAGGGCCGCGTCGAGCCATAGGCCCACGGCGCGAAGACAAGCAGCGCGAGCAACGTCCAGCGCGCGCAGAAAAGCAGGGTGGAGCCAAGATCCATGAGAGGGACGGAGAGGATGGAAGATGGAGGATGGCAGGGGCCGTGGCCTCGCGTTGAGGCCGATCTCATGGCTAGCACCGCTTCCGGCCGTCCTCCATCTCCCATCCTCTCGGCTCAGTCGCCCCTGCCGTCCTCGCGGCTTATCTGCCGCGGGCAGACACCATCACCTGCACGGTCTTGAGCACGATCATCGCGTCCAGGCGCAGCGAGTGGTGGCGGATGTAGTAGAGGTCGTAGCGCAGCTTCTCGATGGCGTCCGCGTAGTTTGCGCCGTAGGGATAGTTGACCTGCGCCCAGCCGGTGATGCCGGGCTTCACGAGGTGGCGCAGGTGGTAGGAGGGGATCAGCGCCTCATACTCCGCCACGCACTCGGCCGACTCGGCGCGCGGACCAATCAGGCTCATCTCGCCCTTGAGCACGTTCCACAGCTGCGGCAGCTCGTCGAGGCGAGTGCGCCGCAGGAAGCGGCCCAGGCGCGTGATGCGCGGGTCGCGCTCGGCGGTGGTCGGCGCGCCATGCTCCGAGCCCTGGCGCATCGTGCGGAATTTCAGCGCCGTGAACGGCCGGCCGCCCGTGCCGACGCGCCGCTGGCGGAAGATCACCGGCCGGCCGCTTCCGATCAGGACCGCCGCCGCCACGAGGAGCAGCACCGGCGAGAGCACCGCGAGCGCACCGGCCGCGAACGCGAGGTCGAAGCCGCGCTTCACGTGGAGATACGGGTAGTCCCGCGTGAACTGGAAGCCCATTTGCAGCGGCCAGAAGGGGTTCAGCGCGCTCACCGGCACCATCCGCCAGTGGGTCTCGAAGAACGTTTCCAACGTGTAAACCGGCACCTTTTCGAAGTGGATGCGCACCAGATTGTCGCGCAGCTCGGCGGGAAGGTCGGCCGCGCCCTCGGCCACGATCACGCCGTCGTGCTCGCGGCCCAGCGCCCGCAGGCGGGCGAGCGTGCCCCCCTCGATCATCGGCGAGCCCTTGCCCGCCACCAGCTCGCCAACGCGGCGCTCCAGCGGGTCGAGGAAGACAAGGCGCTGCGAGTTGGGCTTGGTCTGGTAGGTCTCGTAGAACATCCGTGCTGCCTGCCCCGCGCCGAGCACGAGGAAGGTCTTGCGGGCGCGGTGCGCCTCCAGGCGCGGCATGAGCAGCGCGCGGCCCAGGAGCGAGAGCGGGACGAAGCCCGCGAAGGTGCCCGCGAGCACGAAGCGGCTCGGCCGGATGAACTGCCCGAAGGAGGTGACGGTGTAAACGACCAGCGCCGAGAGCACCGCGGCCGCCACCACGGCGAGGATGTGCTCGGACAGGTAGGCCACCCCGCGCAGCGGGTTGCGCGCGTCGTAGCCGCCGATGACGAGCAGCGCGGACACGGTGACGACGGCCGGCACCACGAAGAGCGGCACGAAGGCGCCGGCGAGGAACTCGTTGAAGTTCAGCGCCACGAGCGTGCGGTGGACGACATAAAAGCACGCGAGGTCCAGCACGAGGAGCATTCCGCCCGCCAGCCAGCGCCGCGAAGCCACCGCGCTGGCTATCCCGCCAAACGCGAGGCCAGCGCTGGGGTCAGTGGTGACGGGAGCGGTGGTGGGAGGCTTGGCGTCAATAGCCTGGCTCATGGGGAACGGCGCGCTTCTTGTGGCAGGGTTCCACGCCAAACTCAAGCGCCGCTTTCGCCCCATGCGCGCTCCAGGCGGCCGGTCGCCGCGCGCAGCGTGAAGTCGGCCGCGGCCCGGCGGGCGTTTTCCGCCTGGGCGCGGCGGAGTGCGGGATCGGCCGCGAGCCGCTCCAGCGCGGCGGCCAGCGCGAGGGCATCTTCTTCGCCGACCACCTCTCCGCAGTCACGCTCCGTGATCGTGCGCGCCACCTCGGAGCCGGCCGGCCCCGCAAAGAGGCACGGCCGGCCCGCCGCCAGCACGCCGTAGAACTTGCTCGGCACCACGAGGCCGTTCAGGCGCTCCCACATCGTGACCAAGTGCGCGTCCGCCGCCGCGAGCGATTCCGGCAGATCGCGCCACGCCCGGGGCGGATGGAAAGCCATGTTGTCCAACCCCCGCGCCGCGGCCGCCGCGCGCACCTCCGCGAGGCGCGGCCCCTCGCCCACCATCGCGAACGTGATCTCCGGCCGCCGCGCGCGCAAGATCTCCGCCGCGCCGAGGATCGCGCCGAAGGGATGAGCGAGGCCAAGGTTGCCCGAATACATCGCCACGAAGCGTTCCGGCCCAAGGCCAAGCGTCGCGCGGGCGGGCGAACTTGCTGCCGCGTCGGGAGGGAGCAGGTGCGCCGGCGGCGCGGCGTCCGACCAGTTCGGGGCGACGGTGATCTTTTCCACCGGCAGGCCGCGCGCCCGGAGGCGCTCCGCCATGCAGCGGCCGGGCGCGGTGAGCCCATCGCAGCGCCGCATCGCTCCCCTGGACAGCGCGCGCAGCGTCCGCGCCAGGATTCCGCCGCGCCGAAGCACGCCCAGCTCCTCGGCCAGCTCGGGATACAAGTCCTGCGACCAATGGATCAATCGCCCGCCGCGCCGCAGCAACGGCCCGAGCAATGCCTGGAGCGGCGGGTCGGTCGTGGTGACGACGACGTCCCACCCGCGGCCCAAGCGCCGCGCCGCTCGGACGAGCGCTGGATACAGCGCGAGGTAGGCAAGCATCCGCCGCAGGTGCGAGGCGCGCGTGAACGCCACGCCCGCCGCCGCGCGTTCCACCTGCCCGCCCGGCGGCGGCCGGTGCGCCCCCGCCGGGTCCGCCGCGGCCGTGGCCACGCCCACGCGCCAGCCGCGCCGGGCCAGTTCCCCGGCGAGGTCCGCCGTGAGCTGACCGACCGCCGCATGGTCCGGCGGGTAGGTGCGCGTGACGAGGAGGACGGAGGGCATGGGAAAGATCGAGGGTTGTGTAGCTTCTCAAACCTCGCCTTCGCCTCAATCGGCTTGCGGCAGGTCAGACGCGTTGTGGAATGCGGTGGCTTGCCACCGCTTTCCTGCCGTTTCGACGGGAAGCGGGCCACCGGGCTTCGATCCGCCGCGCCGCCTCCCTTTCGCTAGCTCGGGTCGTGGCGCGGCCGGCAGGACAGCGGGAGCAAGCTCCCGCACTCCACAACGCGGCTCGACCTCGCAGCGCGGAAACTTCAAGGGCATCACGGTTTTGTGATCGTTCATTCGCGTCCCTCCGCCAGCCGCAGGCGCACCAGCAAATCGTTCAAAGCAGCGCGCGCCGTGGGCAGTTCCGGCAGCGGGCTGGCATCGCGCGCGGCGGCCAGTTCCGCATCGAGGCGCTGGAACTCCCGCTCATGGAAGGGGATGTCAGCATCGTCCAAAGCGCCCTGCTCGGGGCCGGCGAGCTTTTGCGCCACGAGGCCCGGCACCTGCGGCAGGCGAAACTCCTCGTTCAAGCGCACGAGATTCGCCTCCACCTCGCCGGTGCGCAGGAGATGGATCCCCGTGAGCAGCACGCGGTAGGTGTAAAGCAGCGGCTTCACCCGACGCGGTGATTCCTTGAGGAACAGCTCCCACGAGGTCCGCGCGAATCCGGCGTAGTGATGATAATGATTTTGCGTGACGCAACCACGGGCAATTTCGCGTAGCTCAATGTGCGCGGGCGTGGTGTGGAGCACCAGGGGCGAGAGGAGTTGTTCCAAAACGTAGCCGTTCTTCTTTAGCAGCAGGCCGAAGAATTTGCGCGCGTCGTGGCTCACGAGGTCCACGTCGAGGCCGCCAGCGGGCGGAGAGGTCTGGATGGTCTCGTCGCGCAGGTCCATCCCGACCACCTCGCGCAGCGGCAGGACGTGCATCCCGCGCAAATCCCAGTCGGAATCCGGCGACGGGAATCCATAGAGGTGCGCCCCGGACACCGTGACGAACACGAGCGGGTAGGGCTGGGCGCGCACAACGGTAGAAAGGCGCGGATCAGTAAGATCCATGCCTGCGCGTTATCCCGCCCGCGCCCGCCGGCAACCGCGGAGATCACCCGGCCGCCCCGCGCCGGGCGCGCAGCAGGAAAGCATTGGCCGCGGCGTAGTCCGGCCGGTCCGGGACGGCCGCGGCGGCCAGCGCGCGCTCGAACTCCGCGTGCAACTCGCGTCTCCATGCCTCGACCTCGTCCCACGGGACCTCGCCGCGCTTCACGGCGAGAAGGCGCTCCTGGGCCGCGGACTCCTCCACGCGCACGGGCACCTCGCCGGAGCGGAGCGCCGCGGCACCGGTGAGAAGCAAGCGCAGCAGGTGCATCGCGTGCTTCCAGCGCACCTCGCCGAGATTGCGCCGGTCCTGCTCGATCTTTTTGAACTGCGAGAGCGCGTAGCCGTTGTAGGTCTGGAAGACCATCGTCGAGAGCAGACGCGGGCGAAGCGCGCGGAGCGCCGCGCCGAGGTTCGTCTCCCGGCGCACGAGCGGCGACCAGAGCACCTCCAGCGCGGCGGGATTGGCCTTGAGGGCGAGCACGAGGAACTTCCGCAGCTCCCAATGCACCGCTTGCGCAGCATGGTCCTCGATGATTTCCGGCGCGCCGAAGAGCGACCACGTCATCTCCGCCGGCGCGAGGAACACGCCGCGAACATCGGTGTCGGAATCCTCCCCGCCCATGCCATGCGCGCGCGAACCGGCCGTCACCTCCAGGATCGTCGCTGCGGCGAGGTCGAGCCCGTCGGCCAGCGGAATCGAACCAGGCTCCTGCCATTCGCGCAACGGCTCGAACTCGCCGGCGCGCAGCGTTTGCTCGAATCCGTCCGGAAAGCGCACCAGCCACGGCTCGCCCGTCACGGCCGGCGTGCGGGTGACGATCCCCACCGCGCCGCACGGATGCACGACGGCGCCGCCGCTGCCCCTGATTTCCACGCGCGCCACCACTTGCGTGCCGGCGGGCGGTCCGGGAGGACGATCAGGGGGCGACAGCACGCAGCAGAGTTCGCGACTTGGAGTGCGGTGGCAAGCGTCAGCGCGACACCGCCTTCGGATCAAAACCGCGGTAACAAGGCAAAGGTGGTGTCGCGCTGACGCTTGCCACCGCACTCCAAGTGATTGCCTTTCGGCTTGGCACGGGGCCGGCCGCTTCCATCTTGGGCCTCGAATTTTTCCGCATGATCGCCCTTACCACCGAGATGAACGCCGGCTTCGCCGCCGAGGTGCGCGCGTTCTTCGCGGCGGACGGGCCGATGGCAAAGGCGAAGGAATACGAGTTCCGCGCCGGCCAGCAGCTCATGGCGGGCGCGGTGGCCGACGCGCTCAGCCAGCGCCGCCACCTCGTCGCCGAGGCGGCCACGGGCGTGGGCAAGTCGCTCGCCTACCTCGTGCCGGCGGTGCGTCACGCCGTTACCGCCGGGCGCAAGGCGCTCGTCTCCACGCACACCATCAATCTGCAGGAGCAGCTCATGGAGAAAGATCTCCCGCTGCTCGCCAAGCTCCACCCGCAGCTGGAGTTCAAGGCCGCGCTCGCCAAGGGCCGGGGGAACTACCTCTGCCCCCGCCGCCTCGCGCGCGCCCTGGCCGGGCAGGAGGAACTTTTCCCCGACTCGCAGCGCGCCGAGCTGGAGCGCATCGCCCGTTGGGCGCGTGACACGCGTGACGGCACGCTTTCCGACCTACCCTTCCAGCCCGAGGGCGCCGTGTGGGCCGAGGTATGCTCCGAGCCTCACCTGTGCTCGGCCAAGACCTGCCCGCCGGACTCGGGCTGCTTCTACCAGGACGCGCGCCGCCGGCTGGCCGAGGCCGACGTGATCGTGCTCAACCACACGCTCTTCTTCACCCTGCTCGCCGGGCAGGAGGACGTGGAGAACCGCGACACCGGCTACCTGTTCCCCGATGACTTCGTGATCTTCGACGAGGCGCACACCGTGGAAGCGGTCGCGGCGCGGCTCGTCGGCTTGAGCGTGTCGCAGGCAGCCATTCGCCACCAACTTTTCCGCCTGTGGAACCCGCGCACGAAGAAGGGCCTCCTTTCCCGCCTGCGCCTCGGCGAGCCGGTGGAGGCCGTGGGCCGCGCGCTGGACGCAAACGATGAGTTTTTCCGGCAGGTCGCCGAGGCCGCGAAGTTCAAGGAAAACGGCCGCGAGGTCCGCGTGCGCCGGCCGGAGCTGGTGGCCGACTCGCTCGCCCGCCCGCTGCTCGCCGCGCAGGAAGCGCTCGCCGCCGCGGCCAAGAAGCTCGGTGAGGATGATGACGCCGGCCGGCTCGAGCTGCTCGATCACGCGCGCCGCCTTGCCGCCGTGCGGTCGGGGACGGCCGAGTTCCTGGCGCAGGCCGACGCCAGCTCGGTGTATTGGGTAGAGCGCACGACCGGCACCTGGGGCCGCGACAGCCACTCCCTCAACGCCGCCCCGGTGGACTTGGCCAGCCGGCTGCGCGCGCTGCTCTTCCGGCCGAACAACACCGTGGTGATGACGAGCGCCACGCTCTCGGTGGGCGGCACGGGCGACTCCCAGCTCGCGTGGTTCCGCTCGCGGATCGGCGCGGACACCGCCGACGTGGACGCGCTCAAGGTCGGCTCGCCCTTCGACTTCGAGAAGCAGATGCGCCTCTTCGCCGTCCGCGGAATGCCCGACCCGCGCGACGCCAAATACGAGGACCAGCTCGCGCACTGGACGCAGGAGTTTCTGGAGCGCTCCGGGGGCCGCGCGTTCGTGCTCTTCACGAGCCACCGCACGCTCCGCTCGGTGGCGGAGAAGACCGAGAAATGGATCGCCGCGCGCGGCTGGCGCTCGTTTGTGCAGGGCGGCGACCTGTCGCGCAAGCAGATGCTCGCGGAATTCCGCCGCAAGGACGCCGCGCCTGCGGTGCTCTTCGGCGCCGAGTCGTTTTGGAACGGCGTGGACGTGGCCGGCGAAGCGCTCTCGAACGTGATCATCACCCGCCTACCCTTCCTGCCGCCGGACCACCCGCTGACCGAGGCGCGCACCGAGATGATCGAGGCCAACGGCGGCGACCCCTTTCGCGAACTGTCGCTGCCCGAGGCGATCTTGCGCCTGCGCCAGGGAGTGGGACGCCTCATCCGCTCCAAGCAAGACAAGGGCATCGTGGCGATCCTCGATCCGCGCGTGGTGACCAAGCCCTACGGCCGCGCCTTCCTCGCCGCCCTCCCGAAGTGTCCGCTGGAGGTGCTGTAAGAAGCCGAGCCGGCTGGCACGGGCCTCCGGCAAAAATTGCTGCCTTCCGATGGAAAATGCCCTCGCCGGAGACGAGAGCGTCCTCGGTCCGGCCTAAAAGCCTATCCGAATAAGCCCCCTTTGCTTCTGGGAGATGAGTATCTGTCGGATAGGCTCTTAGGGCGGGTTTCGCGCCGCCAACACCTGGGCGGCGAGGGTGATATCGGCGGGCCAGGTAACCTTGAAATTCGCCTCGTCCGGCGGGACGAGGGCGACGCGGGCACCGGTGGCTTGCAGGGCGGAGACTTCGTCGGTGACGAGGCCGCCGGCGGCGAGGACGGACTCGTAGGCGCGCACGAGATCGGCGCGGCGGAAGATCTGCGGGGTCTGCATTCCCCAAAGGTGGGTGCGGTCCACGCTTCCGCGCACGAAGCCGGCGGCGTCGGCGAGCTTGAGGGTATCGGCCACGGGGGCGGCGGCGGCGGCGGCGCCGCATTCCCGGGCGCGGGCGAGGACGCGGGAGATGAGCGTGGGCGTGACGAGGGGCCGGCCGCCGTCATGGACGGCGACCCATTCGGCGGCGTCCGGCCCGAGCGCCTGGAGGCCGTGCCACACGGAGAGGTGCCGGTGCGCGCCGCCGGGGAGGATGCCGCCGAGCTTGGAGAAGCCGGCGAGCACGGCGGCGAAGGTGCTCTCATTCTCCTCGGAGGCGGTGACGAAGACGCGCCGCACGTCCGCGCACGCCTCGAAGGCGGCCATGGTCCACGCGATCACCGGCCGGCCGGCGAGCGGGGCGAGCATCTTGTCGAAGCCCATGCGGCGCGAGGATCCGGCGGCGACGAGGATGGCGTCCATGGGGAGGAAAGGACTGAAAGCCTCAAGCTTCAAGCTTCAAGGAAGCGGCGGAAAGGGGAAAGGGGAGCAAGGAACGGAAAGGAGGCGGAGCGGGCGGGCGCCTTCCTCCTTTCGGTCTTTCTCGGCCCTTTCTCCTTCCTTGAGGCTTGAAGCTTGAATCTTGAAGCTTTCCCCCGCCGCCTACATCTGCGCCCGGATCAGCTCGAAGATCTGCGCGGCATCGGCCCAGGGCGGGAGGGCGTCGCTGCCCTCGCCGGCGGCGAGGACGAGGACGTCGCCCACGGTGCCGACGGCGCTCTCGGAGAAGACGGCGGCGGGCTCGCCGGCGGCCGGGGCGCCGGGCTGGCGCAGGCCGTTGGGGCCGGTGGCCCAGGTGAGGCTGGGCAGGGAGGAGGTGACGTTGATGCCGAGCAGGGCCACGCCCTTGTCGGTGCGCAGGGGGTAGCCGTTGAGCGCGAGGCCGCCGGTGTCGTGCAGGCCGGCGACGACGACCAGGGCGTTGCTGCCGGCGTATTGGCGCGCGACGGACACGGCGCGGTCCAGCTCGAGGGTGGCCTGGAGGGTTTTCTCGGATTGGTTCGCGCGCGCGGCGGCCTCGCCGCGGGCGGCGTGGATGATGAGGAAGTAGCCGCCCGGCCGGAGCTGGAGCAGCTCGATGGCGCGGCGGGTGAGCTCGGCCAGGGGCAGGGTCGCGGGCGGCAGGGCGTCGTCGGCCAGCGGGGCGAGGACGCGGGGCAGGCGCCAGGCGGCGAGGGCGTCCAGCTCGGCGGGATTACGGGCGAGGAGGAGGCCCTGGCGCTGGGCGTCGAGGTCCACGTCGCGCTGGTCCTTGCGGCGGCCGCCCTTCATGTCGCCGCGGAAGTCGCCCGCGCCGCCGCCGAGGGCGATGTCGAATTTCCAGCCGTCGAGGAGCTGGGCGGCGGAGGATTCGAGGTCGCGGGCGTCGCGGTTGCGCGCGTAG
>CALMOL010000415.1 GCA_937871685.1 uncultured Verrucomicrobiota bacterium | reverse complement strand
TTATTTTTTGGTTATGTGCCCCCGGGGTTTCGGCGGGCGGGGGGGGGGGGGACGCCCATGTTCCCCTTCGCCTTTTGCACTCGCTTCATCTTCCTGAAGACGGGTGCAAATCCTGGAGGTTGCGACCCATCGGCTCGAAAATGCTCTCGGCAGCGACCGGAACGAAAATTGTGGCCCACGGCATCCGTTTTCCGCGTGACGCCGTAGCGGAGAAGATTCATTCTCCCGCCGTCGATCCGGCATTTCCATGTCCCTCCCCAGTCATTCGCGGCGCCCGGTGCGCGCCGTTTTCGGGATGGTGCGCGGTCTCCTGCGCGCCGTCTTTGGTGAAGTCTCTTGGCGGCCGCCCGTTTGGGCCTCCGCCTATGCGTCGTCGGTCCGGGCGCGTCCCGGCCGGTTTCTCCTGCTTCCGCTGCTCGTCATCGCCGCGCTCGCGGCCGGGAGCTGGCAATGGCGGCGCTGGCAGCAAAGCCGGCCCAAGCCGCGGCCGGAAATCCTCGTGGTGGCGAAGATCATCGCGCCGGAGGCCGCGCCGCTCCCGGAGAAAGGCAAGCGCGTCACGCCCAAGCCGCTGGCCATCGAGTTCGACGCCGTGGCCATTCCGATCACCACTCGCCTCGACGACAAGCGAAGCGCCCCCGCCGCGCCTGGCATCGCGCGATTGGAGCCGGAGCTGGCGGGAAAGTGGATGTGGTCTGGCGACCGCCGGCTTTCCTTCTTCCCGGACGACGACTGGCCGGCCGACACCGCGCTTCGGGTGACGCTCGACCCGACGAAGCTCGCGACCGACGTGAAGCTGGCGCAGGCCACGCTCGAAACCCGCACGGCGCCGCTGACGGTGACGCTGCGGCAGGCGGAGTTTTACCAGGATCCAAAGGATCTCGGAGTGAAGCAGGTGACGGCGACGCTGGAATTTTCCCATCCGGTGGCCCGCGCGGAGGTCGAGAAGCGCCTGCAAGCCGGGGCGGTGGGCGGCTCGGATGTCTTCGGCGACGCCGCGACGGACAAGCGCTGGACGCTGGTCGAGGCAGAGGAGCGGGGATCGCGCGTCTTCTATTTCCGCACCGCGCCGCTGCGCCTGCCGGAGAACGAGGATTTCCTGCGGGTGCTCCTCCGCGAAGGCGTCCCCACGAACGACGGCGGGAAGGCCATCACGAGCGCCGCGGCGGAGGCGAAGGTGCGCGTGCCGGACCGCTTCGCGTTCTTCAAGATCGACAGCGCTTCCACGCTCATCGCTCTCACCGAGAAGGGCGATCCCGAGCTGATGCTCTTCGTGAACACCTCGGCGGCGGCCCGGCCGGAGGACGTGCTCGCGGCGCTGTCGCTCCACCTGCTGCCCGCGCGCAACCCGAACGTCAAGCGCGACGACGAAGACAAGAAGGATGGCGATGACGGCGAGGAAGAAGAGGACGCTTCGCCGCGCCGTAGCCGGGGCGAGGATGCGGACGACGAGGAGGCGTCGAACGGCGATCAGGAGGAAGGCGACGCGAGCGCAAAGGAGCCGCCGCCGGCTTTCGACGAATGGACGGCCAACGAAGTCACGACCGAGATAATCGGCAAGTCGGCTGCCCTGCCGCTCAAGGCGGTGGTGGTCGCGGAGGAGTCGGGCACCGAGTTCCGCTTCCGCTTCGCCGCGGACCGGGAGGGCAAGCTATTCCTGCGCCTCGGCAAGGGAGCGAAGGCGGTGGGCGGGTTCACGCTCCGGGAAGATTTCACGCAGGTGCTGGAGGTGCCGGTGCCGAAGCGCGAGATCCGCATCGAGGGCGACGGCGGCGTGCTCGCGCTGAGCGGCGAGCGCAAGCTCCTGGTGCGATCCCGCGGCGTGGCGGCCATCGCGTGGGAGATCGCGCGCGTGTCGCCCGATCAGGTCAACCACCTCGTCTCCATGACGGAGGGAACTTTCCAGCAGCCTGACATGCGCTCCTCGACTTTTGGTTGGAGCAACCTCGCGCGCTTCGCCGACGAGGTGCAGCCCGTGGCGCTGCGCTCGCGGCTCGAGACGAACGAATCGGTCTTCGATTTCACGAAGCACCTCCGCCCCGCGCCCGGCGACCCGCGTTTCCGGCAAGGTCTCTTCTACCTGCGGGCCCGCGCGTGGGACCCGGCAACGAAGAAGCCCGTCAAGGGCTTCGAGCCGACGGCTCGCTTTGTCCTCGTCACCGACCTCGGCCTCATCGCCAAGGCGAACGCGGACGGCACGCGCGAGGTGTTCGTCGCCTCGCTGCGCACCGGACTGCCGATGGCCAGCGTGAGCGTGGACATCGTGGCGCGCAACGGGTCGTCCCTTGGCATGGCCGTCACCGGGGCGGACGGCCGCGCGGCGCTGCCGGCCGTGGAAAAGCTCGCGCGCGAGCAGACGGCGGCGGCCTTCGTGGCGCGGCGGGGCGAGGACCTGGCGTTCCTGCCATTCAAGCCGCGCGACCGCGGCCTCGATTTCTCGCGCTGGGACGCGGGCGGCGTGGAGGTGAGGAGCGGCGCTGACCTGGATGCCTTCGTGTTCACCGAGCGCGGCGTGTATCGGCCGGGCGACGCGGTGCGCGTGGGCATGATCGTCCACCGCCGCGACTGGGCGCCCGGCGCGGCCGACCTGCCGGTCGAGCTGGAGGTGATCGATCCGGCCGGCAACAAGAAGCGCGTGCAGCGCTTCAACCTGCCCGCGTCGGGCTTCGCCGAGTCGAAGTGGGAGTCCGAGGCCGAATCGCCCACGGGCGAATATTCCTTCCGTCTCCATGTGCTGCGCGAGGGCAAGCGCGTCGCCGTGCTCGGTTCCACGGAGGCGTGGCTGAAGGAATTCCTGCCGGACACGATGAAGATCTACGCCCGCCTGCTGCTGCCCGAGGGCGCGCGGGGGTGGGTGTCGCCCGCGGACATGAAAGCGGAGGTCACGTTGCAAAATCTCTACGGCACTCCCGCCGCCAGCCGGCGCACCAAGGGCACGCTTCGGCTGGCCCCGGCCGAATTCGCGTTCGAGCCATACCCGGGCTGGACCTTCTTCGACGGGCTCGGCGACCAGCGCGGGGAGAAGAAAAAGCCCGAGGAGCAAACGGTGGAACTCGGCGAGCAAAAGACCGACGACCAGGGCCGCGCGAGCTACGACCTCGCCCTGGAGCGCTTCGCCGACGCCGCCTACGCGCTCACCTTCGGCGTGGAGGGTTTCGAGGGCGACTCCGGCCGCAGCGTCGCCACGAAGGCGCGCGTGCTGGTGTCGGCGCTCCCGCTCGTGGTCGGCTGGAAGCCCGACGGCGCGCTTTCCGAGCTGAGCGTCGGCGGGCCGCCGCGGAAGCTACAGTTCATCGCGCTGGATCCCGCGCTTCAACGCGTGGCCACCGGCCCGCTGAAGCTCACGCTTTCCCAGCGCAAAACGATCTCGGTGCTGACCAAGCAGGACAACGGGTCCTACCGCTACGAGTCCGTTCCCCGCCTTCAGGCGCGCTCCACCGAGACCGTGGAGATCCCGGTCGCGGGCTGGGAATGGCCCGTGCCGATCACGGAGGCGGGCCGCTGGGAAATGGAACTGCGCGACGAGCAGGACGTGCGCGTGGCGCGCGTGGAATTCACCGTCGCGGGCGCCGGCGCCCAGCCGCTGGCCGTGGACCGCGACGCCGAGCTGGAGCTGCGCCTCCCGCGCCGCGAATACCGCGCGGGCGACACGGTGGAGATCGCCATCAACGCGCCCTACGCCGGCGCCGGCCTCATCACCATCGAGCGCGAGCGCGTGCTGGCGCACCGCTGGTTCGGCGCGGCCCAGCCGGGCAGCGTGCAGCGCATCCGCCTGCCGGCCGACCTCGACGGGCCGGCTTACGTGAACGTGTGCCTCATTCGCGCGCTCGACTCGCGTGAAATCTACCGCTCGCCGCTCTCGTATGCCGTCGCGCCCATCGTGGTGAACCGCGACAAGCGCCGGCTGCCCATCTCCCTCCATGCGCCGGCCGAGGTGAAGCCGGGCGAAAAGCTGCGGATCGCGTTCAAGACGGATCGACCGGCGAAGATCGCCGTGTTCGCCGTGGACAAGGGCATCCTGCAGGTCAGCGACTACGCGCTGCCCGACCCCGTGGACCACTTCTTCCGCAAGGCCGCGCTCGGCGTGCGCACCTCGCAGATCGTGGACCAATTGCTGCCGGAATTTTCCCTCCTGCGGCAGGGTTCCGCACCCGGCGGCGACGGCGACGACAAGACGCCCAAGGTGCTCAATCCCTTCCGCCGCGTGACGGACCAGCCGGTGGTTTATTGGTCGGGCGTGATCGAGGCCGGACCGAAGGAACGGGAGGTGACCTACGAGGTGCCCGAGTATTTCAACGGCACGCTCGCGCTGATGGCCGTGGCGGTGTCGCCGGATGCCGTCGGCTCGGCCGAAACGCGCGCGCTCGTGCGCGGCTCCTTCGTGGTGTCGCCGAGCGTGCCCACGGCCGTCGCGCCGGGCGATACCTTTGAGTGCGCGGTCACCGTGGCGAACAACGTGGAGGGGTCAGGCGACGCCGCGCGCGTGCGCCTGACCGCGACGCCTTCCGAGCACCTGGAGATCGTTGGTCAGCCCACCGCGGACTTGGCCGTGGCCGAAAATCGGGAGGTCACGACCACTTTCACCGCGCGCGCTCGCGAACGGCTCGGCGGCGCCCAGATCGTGTTCCGCGCCGAGGGCGCGAAGGGCGACCCGCGGCAGGCGCGCGCCACCCTGAGCGTGCGGCCCGCCACGCCGCTGCTCACCGTGGTTCGCAGCGGCACCGTGAAGGGCGGCGCGACGGACGTGCCGGTCTCACGGACGATGCACCCGGAGTTCCGCCGGGCTGAGGTCACGCTCTCGGCCACGCCGCTGGGCCTCGCCCGCGGCTTGGAGGCGTATCTCCGCTCGTATCCGAACGGCTGCACCGAACAAGTCGTGAGCGGCGCCTTCGCCCGAATGGTGCTCGCCGACGAGGCCGACTTCGGCCTTTCGCGCGCCGATGCGTTGGCGCAGGCGCGTCGCGTGTATGGCATCCTCGGCGAGCGACAAGCTCCCGGTGGCGGATTCGCCTACTGGCCAGGAAACGACGTGCCGAGCATCGACTTCATCTCGAGCTACGCGGCGCACTTCCTCATCGATGCCAAGGCCGCGCGGCTCGACCCGCCGGAGGGGATGCTCGCGAAGGCCCGCGAGTTTCTGCGCGGGATGACGGCGAAGGAGCCGGGGTCCTTGCGCGACGCGCGAATCATCGCCTACGGCATCTGGCTGCTCACGCGCGAGGGCGTCGTGACCACGAACTACGTCGTGAACCTGCGCGACTGGCTCGACCGCCGCGGTCCGAAGGAATGGAAACGCGATCTGACCGCCGCCTATCTCGCCGGCGCACTGGCGCTCCTCCACAAGGATGCGGAAGCCCGCGCGCTCATCGAGGAAGCGCGGCCCGGCCGTCTGGACGCGCGCGACTGGTGGGACTTCTGCCAGCCGCTCGGGGCGGACGCGCAGTTGGCCGCGATCCTGGCGGCGCATTTCCCGGAGCGCCTCCGCTCGTGGGGCGGGCCGGACCTCGCCTATCTGCTGGAGCCGATCCAGCGGGGCCACTTCAACACGCTTTCCTCCGCCTACGCGATCCTCGCCCTGCGCGAATACGCCCGCCTCGCCAAGGCGAGCGCGCCGGAGCTGCGCGTGGTCGAGCAGCGCGCGAGCGGCCCGGCAGCGGCCCTGGCGCTCGGTGGCTCGGCCGTGCTGCGCAGCGCGCCGTTCTCCGCCGGCGCCTCCGCCCTGCGCTTCGAGGCGCCTGGCGGCGGCAACGCTTGGTGGCAGGTGCTGGAGTCCGGCTTCGACGTGCGCCCGCCGGAGGGCGGAGCCGCGGAGGGCCTGGAAATCTCGCGCGACCTCCTTTCCGCCGACGGCAAGCCCGCGACGCGCGCCAAGCTTGGCGCCGCCGTGATCGTGCGCATCCGCTTCCGCGCGAAGGGCCCCGCCACCGTCAGCAACGTGGCCGTGCTCGACCTCCTGCCCGGCGGATTCGAGATCGCCGAGAACTCCCTCACGCCCGGCGCCGGCCGCCAGGGCATGGCCTACGTGGACGTGCGCGAGGACCGCGTGGTGTTCTTCGGCGACGCTACTTCCACCACGAGGGAGCTCACCTACGCGATCAAGCCCGCGAGCCGCGGCGAGTTCACCGTCCCGCCCGTCGCGGCGGAGGCGATGTATGACCGCGCGGTCTTCGCCCGCGGAATCCCCGGCCGGATCACCGTGGCGAACGAGCCGTGAGCACTTGCCTCACATTAAACCCAGCCGAACATTCGTCGTGGGTCTTACTTACGCCATGTTGATCCTGCGAAACCCCCGCCGCGAAGACATCCCGCCGCTCAAGGTCAAAGCTCTCGCCGACACTGGTTCGGTTTATCTGATCATCCCCGAGCGCGTCCGCCGACGCTTGGAGCTCGACGAGGAATCGCAAAAAGAGATTACCTTGGCAGACGGAGGGAGGCGTTCGGTCCCCTACGTAGGGCCAATCCAAACCCGGTTTAAGAATCGCGTCGCGTTCGTCGGGGCCATCGTGATGGGAGATGAAGTGCTTCTCGGAGCCATCCCGAGGGAAGACATGGACCTGGTCGTCATCCCGTTGGAGCGGCGCGTGGACATTAATCCGAAGCATCCTCACGTCGCCGCGAGCTACGCCAGGTAGCGCCGCCCGCTCCGCGACAGCCTCATGCGCGCTTGGCTTCGCCGTGGTGCCTGGTCGCTTGCCGTGGTGGCATCGATGCTTGGCATTGCTTGGCTGCTGCTCCCGAAGCCGTCGCTGCTCGAAGGCTTTGCATTCTCCCGCGCCATCTTCGACCGGCGCGGGGAATTGCTGCGCGTCACGCGCACGGCGGACGACACCGTGCGCCTGTTCACGCCGCTGGCGGAAATCTCGCCAGACCTCGTGGAGGCCACGCTCTTCCTGGAAGATCGCCACTACTTTCGCCATCCCGGCGTGAACCCGCTCGCGGTGCTTCGCGCGGCGTGGGCGCGCTTGAGCGGCCGCGCTCGCGGCGGCGCCTCGACGATCTCCATGCAGGTGGCGCGGCTGCGCTGGCGGCTGCAAACGCGCACGCTGCGCGGCAAGCTTGTGCAGATGTTCCGCGCGATGCAGTTGGAGCGGCACTACTCGAAGGCGCAGATCCTCGAGGCGTATCTCAACCTCGCGCCCTACGGAGGGAACCTGGAAGGCATCGGCGCCGCCGCGCTCGTGGGCCTCGGAAAGTCGCCGCGCGAGCTTTCCCGGCCCGAGGCCACGACGCTCGCCGTCGTCCCGCAAAGCCCAGCCCGCCGCACGCTTCGGCCCGGCCGGGAGAACCCCGCGCTCACCGCGGCCCACGCGCGGCTTTGGGCGCGGCGGCGCGCCGCCCAGCCGGAATTGGGCGCGCTGGGCGGCGAGTATGTGGCCGTCGGGGCGCCGCGCGTCTTTCGCGCGCCGCACTTCGCCGCGCGCCTCGCGGCTGGCCCATCGGGACGCGTGGAATCCACCCTCGATCTCGGGATGCAACGGGCGCTGGAACGACGCGTGGCCGACTTCATTGCGGCGAACGCCGGGCACGGGATCACAAACGCCGCCGCCCTGCTCGTCGAGACGCGCACGATGGAAGTGCTCGCCCAGGTGGGTTCCGCGGACTTCTTCGAGCCCGCCATTTGCGGCCAGGTGGACGGCACGCGCCGGCCGCGCTCGCCCGGCTCGGCGCTGAAGCCCTTCGTGTATGCGCTCGCGCTGGACCAGGGATTGATCCACCCGCGCTCGCTGCTCGCGGACGCGCCGCGGCGCTTCGGCGAATACGACCCGGAAAACTTCGACCGCGAGTTCGCCGGCCCTCTTCCGGCCGCCGAGGCGCTGGCGCGCTCGCGCAACGTGCCGGCCGTCGCCCTCGCCGCGCGGCTTGCCGCGCCGGGCTTCGCCGGTTGGCTGCGCGCGGCGGGCGTCCCGCTGCCGAGGCCGGATGGGGCCTATGGCCTTACGCTCGCGCTCGGCGGCGCGGAAATCTCGCTGGAGCGCCTCGCCGCGCTCTACGCGGCGCTCGCCAACGACGGTCGGCTGCGTCCGCTGCGCCGTCTCGCGTCCGACCTTTCGGAGGCGGGCCGGCTGGTCGTCTCGCCTGAGGCGGCTTGGCTCACGCTGGAAATGCTGCGCGCCCCTCCGCCGGGGAGGCGCGGGGCCGTGGCGTGGAAAACGGGCACGTCGCACGGCTTCCGGGATGCCTGGACCGTGGCGGTCGCCGACGGGCTGGTGCTGGCCGTGTGGGTCGGGAATTTCGACGGCCGCTCGAATCCGGCCTTTGTCGGCCGCGAGTCCGCCGCGCCGCTGTGCTTTCAGCTTCTCGACGCGGCGCGCGCGCTCCGGCCGGCGGGCGCGAGTTCCGCTCCGCCCCCGGGGCTAAAGCGCGTGCCGCTGTGCGCGGTGTCCGGGCAAGCTCCCGCCGCGGCGTGCCGGCACTGCACGGAGGGCTGGATCATCCCCGGCGTGTCTCCCATTGCCACCTGCGAGATCCACCGCGAGGTGCTCGTGGACGCCGCCAGCGGTTTCCGCGTGAGCGCGGACGACGGCGTGCGGCCGGTGCGCCGGGAGGTCTTCGAATTCTGGCCGCACGACTTGCGGGCGCTCTTCCGCCGCGCGGGCGTCGCGCGCCGCGAGCCGCCGCCCTGGCTGCCCGGCGAAGGCCCGGCGCCGGAGCCCGGCGGGGCCGACGCGCCGCGAATCCTTTCGCCGCGTCCCGGCGTGGTCTTGCGCCGGGCTGCGGCCGGCGGCGAGGAGGAACCCGTGGCCCTCCGCGCGCGGCCCGCGCCGGACGCCGCGAGGGTGTATTGGTTCGCCGGAAAGGAGTTCCTCGGCGCGACGGCACCGCTGGAACCGCTTGCTTGGCTCCCCTCCCCCGGCACTTATGAGATCACCGCGCTGGACGACCGCGGTCGCTCGGCGGCGCGCTCGCTCACGGTGGAATCGGCGCGCTGACACTTTCCTTCGCCCGATCACGGCGAGAACCAACGCGGGAGATTCGCATCGATCAAGAAGCCCAAGGGCATCACGCCGCCGTTTGGATGACCAAGCCTCGGTCCAAAAGGCGGGCCGCGAAGCGCAGGCAGGCGTTGATGTCCTCCTCTTCCAGGAAGGGATACTGGCGGAGCACCTCGGCGCGGCTTTCCCCGGCACCCAGGAACTCCAGCACCGTTTGGACCGTCAGGCGCTGCCCGCGAATGACCGGCTTTCCCCCGCATCACTCGTGATACGGTCAGCGAGCAGCATGGGCCAAGAAACCGCGGTCCCCGCCGACGGCCAGCGATTAAAACGTTTTGGGCGCTTCGCGCGGGAAAAAGGAAAAAGGCAAAGGGCTAAAGGACAAAGCCCGCGCGGACCAGCCTCGGCGCGAGAGATCACCCGCCAACACCGGCCGGAAGCCGCGGTCGACGTAGCGATAGCCCGGACCGTCGAAGAAGCGAAACGAGGACAGGAGAAACGCGGGATTGACATCGACCCACGAACCGCCGCGCAACACACGGGTGGGCTTGCCGGGTTCATACTCATCCTCACACCACTCCCACGCGTTGCCCCCAAGGTCGTAGAGGCCGTTGGCATTCACCTCGTAGCTGCCCACCGGCGCGGTGTTCTCACGGCGGTCCGTGTAGCCGGCGATCATCGAGCCGGCCTTTCCCTTCGTCTCCTGGCCACAGTAGTTGCCCTCCGTGCCCCGCTTCGGCGGCCACGTCCCGCGGCCTTTGTCCCACGGATATACGTCCTTCATCTTCCTGTTCTTCTCCTGGGGGGTGCGCCCGCTCTCCGGCGGCAAGCCGACCGCCCAGCTCCACTCCTCGTCCGTCGGCAGACGACACCTTTGCTGCGCCGTGATACGCCCGGACCTTTGCTCGCGCTTGGTCAGCCACTCGCAGAAGGCCGCGGCGTCCTCCCACGACACGTTCACGGCCGGGTGATCGTCGCCCTGCGAGAAATCGGGCTTCGGCCACTCCCTCCGCGTTTCCTGCGCGAAGGCGCGGTAGTCCTGCACCCGCGCCTCCCATACCGAGAAGAGCACCGCCGTGCGCGGCACCGGCACGAAGCGCATCCCCAGCGTATTCTCGAAGTGCACCACCTCGCCGCGCTGCGCCTGCGCGAAGCTGGCCGTCTGCGGGGTGAGCGCCGGGGCGGGCGTGGCCGGCGCGGCGGTGGGCAGCGCCGTCGGAGCAGGCGCCAGCATGGGCGGTGGCGAGGAAGGCCCGCGCAGGATCGCCGCCGCTGCGGCGATGGCCGCGATCCCGGCCACCACCCACGGAAGCACCGGGACGCGGCGCGGCGACGGGAGCGACGAGGGCGACGGCACTGGCGGCGGCGGCGTCTCCATGTGGGCGCGGAGCAGCGCGTATTCGCTCGTGGCCGCGAAGGGCACCTTGCCCACCAGCAACTGGTAGAGGATGCAGCCCAGTGAGTAGAGGTCGGAGCGCCCATCGCTTTGGCCGGCGGCCGCTCCTCCTTGGCAGCCAGCCGAAGGAAGGCAGCTCGGCCAAGGGCGCGCCGCAGCCGATCCCGGTGAGCTTGATCGCGGGCCGAGCGTCCAGCGTGTTCAAAACCCAGAAACGCCTTGCGTTCTGCAAGGTTTTCAGCCGGACGGCGGGAGGCTCCATCTGCTTTCAGATGGCGCTCGTTCCTTTTGAGATCGACATCGGTGGTTTCCCAGAGAGCGTCGGTCGGAGCCAGACCGGCGTCGTTTGACCATGGAAATCGCGCGTTCGGTTTCCAAACGCGGTCGGTGGATTTCCAAACGACGGCGTTTTGAGACCGATCGCCATCGTTTGGTTTGCGATCACCGTCGTTTCGGAACCGATCGCCGTCGTTTGCCGAGTGAAGTCGCGCGTTTGGAATCAGAACGCCGTCGTTTGGTTTCCAACCGCGGTCGTTTCGAAACCAAACGCCGTCGTTTGGTTTGCGATCGCCGTCGTTTGCCGAGTGAAGTCGCGCGTTTGGAATCAGAACGCCGTCGT
>CALMOL010000414.1 GCA_937871685.1 uncultured Verrucomicrobiota bacterium | reverse complement strand
GGACTGCCCGGCGACGACTTGCTCACCATCAAGGAAACCGCGGCCTACCTGCGCATCCCGCTGCCCACGGTGTATTACCTCGTGCAGCGCGGCTCGCTGCCGGCCATCCAGATCGGCGGACGCTGGCGGGTGCGCCGCTCGGCGCTCGATCGCGACGTGCTCCGCAAGGACCGCGCGGACGGCGGCCAGCCCTCCGTGCTCGTGGTGGACGACGATCCCGGCCTGCAGGAAATCTTCCGCCAGACGCTGCGCCGCGCCGGCCTGAGCCGCGTGGTGGTGGGCAGCGCGCGCGAGGCCTTCACGGCCCTCTCCAAGCAGAAGTTCGACCTTCTTTTCCTCGACCTCCAGCTTCCCGACGAGCCAGGTGACGTAGTCTTCGACAAGGCGCGCTCGCTCCAGCCGGACCTGCCCGTGGTCATCATCACCGGCTATCCCGAGAGCGAGGTGCTCAACCGCATTCTCGTCCACGGCCCGGTGACGCTGCTGCAAAAGCCGCTCGACACCAAGCAGATCGCGCGGGCCATCCGCCACCACGGCCATCGCTCCGTCGCGGGCGGGCCCCTGCGGGATGACAAGGACGAGGCCTGATCTTCGGAATCGGTCTGATTTGTGCGTTCAGCCCGCCGCCCGCAGCTCTTCCCACGCGCCGCCGAGCTGCATGAAAAGATCGCTGGGCAGCAAGCTTTGCTCGGATTGTTGCGCGGCCAGCCTGCCGCGCCGCGCCCGCTCGGCCGCGCGCCCGCAAAGCCACGCGCCGAGCCGGGCGGCGTCGTAGGGCGCGAGCTTCTGCCCGAGCAGCGCGGCGAGCACGCCGGTGAGCGCATCGCCCATGCCGCCGGTGGCCATGCCGGGGTCGCCGGTGGAATTGTAGGCGAGCGAACGGTCCGCTTCGGCCACCACGGTGCGCGCGCCCTTGAGCAGAAGCACCGTGCCGGGATGCCCGTCCGCGAAGCGGCGCGCCGTCTCCGCGCGCGGCAGCGCCTTCGCCCCGGGAAACAGGCGAAGCATCTCGCCGGGATGCGGCGTGACCAAGCGCGGCCCGGCGCAGCGGCCAAGGAGCGCGGCGCCCTTTTTTGATCCCGCCACGAGGTTCAGCGCGTCGGCGTCCACCACCGCGGGGCCGGGAAACTTTTCGACCAGCGCGAGAACCGCGGCGGCGTTCTTGTGGCCGAGGCCGGGACCGAGCGCGAGCACGTCGAGCTTTTCGTCGAGGATTTCGCGCGGATCGCCGATCGGCCGCACCATCGCCTCCGCCGGCGCCGCGGCGGCGATCACCGGCCAGGCATCGCGCCGCGCGAAGAGCGAGACGAGGCCGGCGCCCCCGCGCAGGGCGCCCCGCGCGCACAGGATCGCCGCGCCGGAAAAGCCCGGCGAGCCGGCGAAGATTCCCACGCGGCCGAACTGCCCCTTGTGCGCGTCGAATTCGCGCGGCGGAAGCAGGTGGGCGAGCGCCGCCGCGTCCGTGACCGTGCCTCGCGCCAGATCATCCGCGTCCAGCCCGAGCCGGCTGGCCGCCGCGGCGAACTCCGGCAGCCGCACCACCGCGAGCCGGCCGACGTGGCGCGTGGCCCCGTCCGCGACGAGGCCGCGCTTGGCGAAGCCCACGGCAAGGGTGAGGCCGGCGAGCACCGCGTCCTCGGCGATGGCGCCGGTGTCGGCGTCCACGCCGGAGGGCAGGTCGAGCGCGGCGACGCGCGCGCCGCGCTGGCGCAGGGCATTGATTTCCCGGCAGGCCGCGCGTTCCGCCGGCCGGAGCGGCCCAGCGGCGTTGAGCCCGAGCAAGCCGTCGAGCACCCAGGCGGGAGCGCGTCCCGGGAAATCGCCGCCGAGGGCCGGAAAGTCGTCCCCGACCATCGAGCGACTCACCTCCGAGGAGAGCCGCGCGAGCATCGCGGCGGTGAGCGGCGCGAGCTTGGCCGGCGGGTGCGCAAGGCGGATTCCCACGTCGGCCCGGTATCGCTCGTGCAGGTGTCGCGCGGCCACGAGGGCGTCGCCGCCGTTGTGCCCTTTGCCTACGAAGACGACCACGCGCCGTCCCGAAAGCCAGCGCGCGTCCAGCTCCTCCGCCATCGCGCGGCCGGCGGCTTCCATCAGCACGGCGGCATCCAATCCCCGCGCGAAGATGTCCTTCTCGAGGGAGGTCATTTCGGCGCGGGAGACGAGCATAGGCAGAGGTGAATCGTGGATCGTGAATGGTAAATCGTGCCGGGTGCCGCGGGAGGATGAACAAACCGTTCCCTTCCGCTCGTTTTCGATTCCTCGTCATTCGGCGGAGGCTTGCCTCCGTCCCGCGAAGGGCACGTTTTGATCCTTCGGAGGCTTCCTTTGGTCCTTCGGGCACTTCCCGGCGTCCTGCGGCGGCTTCCTCGGAGCCTTTGAGGACTCCGCCGAAGTCTCCGGCCACTTGGGCGAAGCCTGCGATGAGTCGCCGTGACCCTTCGAACACTTCCGGGCGTCCTGCGAAGACTCTGCCGGACCCTTCGATGACTTCGCGCAAGTCACCGGAGGGTTCCCCGGAGTGTTCGAAGGGTCTTGCTAAGTCTTCGATGACTTCGCGCAAGTCATCGAAGAGTTCCCCGGAGTGTCCGAAGAGTCTTGCCCAAGTCTCGCAAGAGTCAGGGCAAGTCTCGCCAGGGCCGAACGAGGTCACCTTGGGGGACGATCACTGCCTCCCAGGAAAGGGTTCTTCTGGAAGGAGGGCACAGGGCATCCT
>CALMOL010000413.1 GCA_937871685.1 uncultured Verrucomicrobiota bacterium | reverse complement strand
GGCGGGCGACCTCGTCATCGGCACGCCCAAGCGCGCGCCGGCCCCCGCGCCGCCACCCGCCAAGCCCGTCGCCGCGGCCGTGTTTCTCGGCCCAGAGCCGCCCGCCGGCCAGCCGCGCCCGCCGGTCATCGCCGCGGCCGAGGGATGGATCCGCGCGAACAAGCTCACGTCGGTCTCGCTCGGCAGACCGCCGGTGGCGCTCTTCGGCAAACGCGACTACCGGCCCGGCGCGGAGATCCCGCTCGGCAACGGGCTGAAGATGGCCGTGGCCGCCGTGGGCGACGGCTGGGTGGAGTTCACCACCGCGGAGGGATACCGCTTTCGCGCGCGCTCCTCGACCGGGGAGTGAGGGGGACAAGGTGAGAAGCGGGCGAATGTTCGCGAACAGGGCTGAAACTCCCCCTTTCACCGATCACTTCTCCCGGTTTCGATCCCACGGCGCCCTCCCTGTTCCAAGCGCCTCTTCGCCTGGAAGATGTGCAGCCGGCGGGGGTCGAACCCACAACCTCCGCCTTCGGAGGGCGGCGCTCTATCCAGTTGAGCTACGGCTGCGTGACTGCGGACGGAACCAGACCGCATTCGTCCCGCCCGCGCAACCGCTTTCCCGGCCGCCGCGGAAGGGCCGAGAGGATGGAGGATGGAGGATGGCAGGGGACGTTTTTCGCGTTGGGTGCGTCCCCGGCGGGTGAACGGCTCCCTGCCATGTTGCTCCCTCCACCCTAGCCGTCTCGCTTCGCTCGGCTCTATCCTCTCGGCCCTTCTCTCCCCATGTCCCGCCTCGTCATCAAGCTCGGCACCGGCCTTCTCACCGAGGCGCACGGCACCGGCCTCGATGCCGCGCAGTTCGAGCGCCTCACCGGCGAGATCGCCGCGCTCGTCCTCGCCGGGCACGAGTGCCTCGTCGTCACCTCCGGCGCGGTCGGAGCGGGCCTCACCGCGCTCGGGCAGGCGGAGCGGCCGGCCGAGCTGGCGGCCGTGCAGGCCTGCGCGGCCATCGGGCAGTCGCGCCTGATGCGATTCTACGGCGAGCTTTTCGAGCGCCACGGCCTCCTTGCCGCGCAGGTGCTGCTCACGCATTCCGACCTCGACTCGCGCACTCGCCAGGCCAACGCCCGCAACACGCTCCTGCGCCTCCTCGCCGCCAAGCGCGTGGTGCCGGTCATCAACGAGAACGACACCGTGGCCGTCGAGGAACTGCGCTTTGGCGACAACGACCGCCTCTCCGCCGAAGTGGCCACGCTCGTGCGCGCCGACCTGCTCATCCTCCTCACCAGCGCGCATGGCCTCGCGCCCGGCGGCGATGCCAGCGGCGCGCCCATCCCCGTGGTTGAGGATGTGGACGCCGCGATGGTCCACGCGGGCGCAAGCCGGGGCCGCTTCTCGATGGGAGGCATGCAATCCAAGCTGCAAGCCGTGAAGTCCGCCGTGGAGGCTGGTGTGCCCGCCGTGATCGCCCACGGGCGCGTGCCGGGGTTGCTGGCGCGCGTGGTGGCCGGCGAGACGGTGGGGACGCGGTTTCCGGTCCGGACCGAGGTGAATCGTGGATCGTGAATGGTGAATAGTCGACGGCGCGGTCACCGCCGACCACGATTCACCATTCACGATTCACTTCGGGCTAGCCCCCTCCGCACCGCCTCCGCGCGCCCAATCGCCGTCTCCAGCGTCGGGGCCAGGATATTCACATGGCCCATCTTGCGGCCGCGGCGGGCCTTGGCCTTGCCGTAGAGGTGGAGCTTCGCGCTGGGCTCGCGCAGCACGGGGCGCCAGTCGGGCGCGGTTTCCGGCGCGGGCCAGAGCTGGCCGAGGAGATTCACCATCACGGCGGGCGAGAGGAGCGTCGTCGCGCCCAGTGGCAGGCCGCACACCGCGCGCACGTGCTGCTCGAACTGGCCCGTCACGCACGCGTCCATCGTGAGGTGGCCGGAATTGTGCGGGCGCGGCGCGAGTTCGTTGATGAGCAGGCTCCCATCGCGAGTCAGGAACATTTCCACGCCCAGCAGGCCCTCGACCTGCAGCTCCTCCGTGACGGCCAGCGCGAGCGCGGTGGCGGCGCGCAGGATTTCTGGCGCGAAGCGTCCTGGCGCCAGCGAGCGCGAGAGGATGTGGTCCTCGTGCTCGTTCTCGGTCACGGGGAAGGCCGCGGTCTCCCCGTGCGGCGAGCGTGCGCACACCACGCTCAGCTCGGCCGCGAAATCGATCCAGCCCTCCAGCACGCCGCGCCGCGCAGGGGCTTCGGGCGACCACGGCGCGCCGGCCCAGTCCGCCCAAGCCGCGGCGGCATCCTCGCCCGGCTCGATCTTTCGCTGGCCCTTGCCGTCGTAGCCGAACTCGGC
>CALMOL010000412.1 GCA_937871685.1 uncultured Verrucomicrobiota bacterium | reverse complement strand
GTGCTGGTGGCGGGCCAAGTCGCGCTGGCGGCGGTGCTGCTGGCCTCGGCCGGCCTGCTGGCGCGCTCGTTCATCGCCCTGCGCGCGGTGGACCCGGGGTTCACGCCGCGCGGCGCCGTGACGATCCAGGTGTCTCTCCCGGATGGCGCCTACGCCACGGCCGAGGCGCGGCGCTCCTTCGTGCGTCGGCTCGACGAGCAGCTCCGCGCCGTGCCTGGCGCGGCCGCGGCGGGAATGTCGCAGACTCTGCCCATCGACGGCGACTGGAACGAGCAGGTCGTCATTGATGGCCGCACGCCGGACGCGCCGGGCGAGGAGCTGACGATCAACTGGTTCGCCGTCACGCCCGGCTGGACCGAGGCGATGGGGATGCGGCTGCTGGCCGGCCGGCTGCTCACGCCCGCGGACTTCGACGGCGCGCCCACCTGCGTGGTCAGCGAGTCCTTCGTGCGGCGCTGGCTGCCGCCGGGCAATCCCCTCGGCCGACGCGCGGCGCGCGTGCGCTCCAAGGGCGAGCCGATGTGGCGCGAGATCGTCGGCGTGGTGGCCGACATCAAGGTCTATTCCCTCGACAAGGCGTCGCGCCCGCAATTCTTCGAGCCGCTCGACTTTTCCCCGTCGAACTCCGTGTATCTGGTGGCGCGCGCCGCGGGCGGGCTGGATGGTCGGTCCGGCGCGGACGCGCTTCCGCTCGTCGGCGCGATGCGCCGCGCGGTGCTGGCGGTGGACCCGCAGTTGCCGGCCGGTCCGGCGCGGACGCTGGAGAACATCGTGGACGATTCCATCGGCCGCCGTCGCCTCTCGATGAGCGTGCTGGGCGCCTTCGCCGGCAGCGCGCTGCTCGTGGCCGCGCTCGGGGTCTATGGCGCGGTGGCCTACGCGGTGGCGCGCCGCACGCGCGAATACGGCGTGCGCCTCGCGCTGGGCGCGCCGCCGGAGCGCCTGCGCCGCAGCGTGCTGCTCGACGCCCTGCGTCTCGTGGGCGCGGGCTTGCTGGTCGGCGTGCCGCTGGCCTTGCTCGCGGGCCGGGCCTTGCGCGCGCAGCTCTTCGGCGTGGGCGCGTTTGACCCGCTCACGCTCGCGGCCATCGCGCTCGCGCTGGCCGCCGCCGTGCTCGCCGCGGCGTGGCTGCCCGCGCGCCGCGCCGCCCGCGTGAACCCGGTCGAGGCGCTGCGGGCGGAGTGAGGGGCTACTTGAGCGCGTCGATCAACGCCCGGCGGTCGCCAGCCAGCAATGCCGCCACCGGCAGGCGCAGGCCGGGGAAAATCCGGCTCGCCAGGAATCCGTCCGCGCCCAGCCCCTGCGGGCGGTAGTCGTCCTGGTCGAGGATAAACCAATCCACTTCCCCCTCGGTCACTCGCCACACGAGATACTCCGGCACGCCGTGCTGGCGATAAGCGCGGAACTTCGCGTGAAGGTCGCGCGACGTGGTGCTGGCGGAGACTTCCACGACTAAGTCCGGCCGATTGATGATGTAGCCGCGGTCGTCGATCTGAATGCTTCCGCCCTGCTTGGGGTCGATGAAAAGAACGGCATCCGGTTGAAAGACATTGTCGCGATCAAAATGAACCGTGGCGTGCGAGGCGGCGAAGACGTTTGCGTGCAACGCGGCGTAGTTTCCAAGCCACATCTGGATCAGGCTGTCGGGGACTCCGTGCTGAAAGACGCGGACGGGGGAGGGCATATAAACGATTCCGTCAATTAGCTCGGCTTTTTTCACTTCCGGCATTCGCTCGTAGCGACGCAAAAACTCGCCGGCGAGCAGGCGATCGCCGTTCTCAAGGAGCGCTTCGGCCGGCGCAGTCCGAGGAGGGAGGGTCCGGGCGGACGCGGACGAGGTTGCCGTGGACATGCGGCACGCTAGACCTCCCGCCGCGCCCCTACAACAGCCGCTTGGTCTTGCGGAAGAGCGCCACGTCCTGCGCGCCGTTTGCCTCGAAGACCTTGCGCGCGCGGGCCAGCGCGGCCTCGTCCTCGGTGCGCACGGCCAGCAGGCAGCCGCCGGCCTCCAGGCCCGCTTCATAAGTGCTGAGGTCTTCCTCGGGGATGCCGAACTCCTCCAGCGCGTCGGCCAGCGCGCCCGCGCTCGCGCCGGACGCGCCGCCGATGGCCGCCGCCACCGGGGCCGCCAGGATCAGCGGCTGCAGGCCGGGGATCGTCAGCGCCAGGGCCGCGCCGAGGATGCCGAAGAGACCGCCCGCCACCGCGCCCTGCGCCATGCTCGGCATCGAGTCCACGCCGCCCTCTTTCTTCGCGCCGCCCTTGGGCGCGAGCCCGCCGATGGACTGCGCCGGCAGGTCGCCCTCGCGCCCCTGCACCAGCGCAGCAATATCGGCCGCGGGAACCTCCGCGGCGTGAAGCTTGGCGACGACCCCTTCCGCCTGCGCGCGGTCGGGGAGAAGGCAAAGGACGGTGGGGAGCATGGGCGTGGGTTTTGAAAGGTTCGCCGCGCCGGCAAGCGGCGGTCGGGAAAAGCGCGGAGGGATGCTCCACGAAAGCAGAAACCCCCGCGCGCGGGAAGGAGGCTTTTCGCCGCCGTTCCACCCCTGGGACCGCCGCGTCCCACGCGCGGGCCAGGCCGCCGCCGCCGCCAGAAGCCGCGCGCTTGGCACGCGCCTTGCAATCGCGGCCGGGGCCTTCGCCCGATCCATCCGCCCACCATGCTCACCGACCTCCGCTTCGCCCTGCGCCAACTTTGGAAGAATCCCGGCTTCACGCTCGTGGCCGTGCTCGCCCTGGCGCTGGGCATCGGCGCGAACACCGCGATCTTCTCGGTGGTCAACGCGGTGCTGCTCAAGCCGCTGCCCTTCCCCGAGCCGGAGCGCCTCGTCGCCGTCGGCTCCGTGCGCCTGCGCGACGCCACGGCCGCCGGCGTGGACGCCGTCTCCTACGCGGACTTCTTCGACTTCCGCGCGCGCGCCCGCTCCTTCGCCGCGCTCGCGTGCTACTACGAGAACGGCTTCGCGCTCACGAGCGGCCCGGAGGCCCAGGGCGTGCGCGGCCTCGTGGTGGCCTCCGGCTTCTTCGATGCCGTGGGCCTGCGGCCCTTCCTCGGCCGGGGATTCGCGCGCGAGGACGAGGCGCCCGGCGGCGGGCCGGGTGGGCTGAAGACGGTGCTCTCGCACGCGCTTTGGCAGCGGCAATTCCGGGGCGACCCCGGCGCGCTCGGGCAAAGGCTCACCGTCAACGGCCTCGTCTTCACCGTCGTCGGCGTGATGCCGGCCGGCGCCCAGTTTCCGGTCCAGTCAGCGGCGATCGACCTCTACCTGCCGCTGGCCATGGACGCCATCGCGACCGACGGCGACAAGCCCGCCACCGAGCAGCGCGGCGCCCACATGCTCCGCGCCGTGGGCCGCCTGCTTCCGGGCGTGCCGGTCGAGCAGGCGCAGGCGGAGCTGCGCGCGATCGCCGCCGACCTCGAGAAGCAATACCCGGATTCCAACACCTACTTCAGCGCCTCGGCGATGCCGCTGCGCGAGGAGATGATCGGCGACGTGCGGCTCGCCCTGTGGGTGCTCTGCGGCGCGGTGGGCTGCGTGCTGCTGATCGCCTGCGCGAACGTGGCCAATCTCCTCCTCGCGCGCGCCTCGGCGCGGGGCCGCGAGATCGCCGTGCGCACGGCGCTGGGCGCGGGCCGCGGGCGGATCGTGCGGCAGTTGCTCACCGAGAGCGTGGCGCTGGCCGCGCTCGGCGGCGCGCTGGGGCTGGCCATTGCCGTGGCCGGGACGCGCGCGCTCGTGGCCCTCGTGCCGCAGAGCATCCCGCTCGCGTCCGACATCTCGCTGGACGGCACGGTGCTCGCCTTCACGCTGCTCGTCTCGCTGGGCACGGGGATCGTGTTCGGCCTCGTGCCCGCGCTCCAGGCGGCGGGCGCCGGCCCCGCCCTCGCGCTGAAGGCGGGGGGCCGCGGCAACACGGGCGGGCGCCATCGCCGGCGCGACGCGCTGGTCGGCGTCGAGGGGTCGCTCGCGCTCGTGCTGCTGGTCGGCGCGGGCCTGCTGATGCGCTCCTTCGCGCACCTCGGCCGCGTGGACCCCGGCTTCCGCATGGACCACCTGCTCACCGCGCGCGTCGGCCTCGCCGACGCCGCGTATCCGAAGCCGGCGGACATCGCCGGGTTCTTCGACCGCCTGCTCGAGCGCGTGCGCGCGATCCCCGGCGTGCGCGCGGCCTCCGCGATCGCGCCGCTGCCGCTCACCGGCTCGCAAATGACGACCTCCTTCGACATCGAGGAGCGCCCGCTGCCCGAGGGCCGGCAGGCCACCGCGCCCATCCGCCTCGCGCAGGCCGACTACTTCAAGACGATGGGCATCCCGCTGCTGCAAGGGCGCGTCTTCGACGAGAAGGACAACCTCCAGTCCAAGCTCGTGATCGTGGTCAACGAGCGCTTCGCGCGCGAGAACTATCCCGGCCAGGACCCCGTCGGCAAGCGCATCAAGCCCGGCTGGAGCATCGACAAGGAGACGCCCTGGCGCGAGATCATCGGCGTGGTGGCCAACGTGCGGCACCGCAACCTCTACGCGGAGCATTCGCCGGAGATGTATCTGCCGGCCGCGCAGGTGCCCTTCGGGTTCACGACCCTCGTGGTGCGCGCCGCGGTCGCCGACCCCGCCTCGCTCGCGCCGGCCGTGCGCGCCGCGCTGGCCGAGACCGACCGCTCCGTGCCGCTGACGAACGTGCGCGTGTTCGAGGAATACCTCTCCCGCTCGCTCGCCCGGCCGCGCTTCAACGCGCTGCTGCTCTCCGTCTTCGCCGGCGTGGCGCTCGTGCTCACCGCCGTGGGCGTGTATGGCGTGATGGCCTACTCGGTCGCGCAGCGCACCGGCGAGATCGGCGTGCGCATGGCGCTCGGCGCGCAGCAAGGCTCGATCTTCCGCCTCGTGGTGGGCGAGGGAATGACGCTCGTGGCGATCAGCATCGGCCTCGGCCTGGCCGGCGCGCTCGCCCTCACGCGGCTCCTGTCCTCGCTGCTCTACGGCGTGGGCGCGTGGGACCCGCTCACCTTCGGCGTGATCTCCTTGCTCATCGTCCTCGTCGCCTTCCTCGCGTGCTGGCTGCCGGCGCGCCGCGCCGCCCGCGTGAATCCCATCGAGGCCTTGCGCGCGGAATAGCGCGCAGGATCGGTGGACTCGGGGCGAGAATCGCAAGATTCGGCCGCGCCCTCTGCTTTCCTACATGCTGCGCCGCGCCCAGGCTGCCTTTCCCTCATCATGAACTCCTCCCTCGCTCCCTCCCGCCGCACCGGTCTCCCGGCGTGGGCCCAATCCGTCGCCTCCCTCGCGCTCGGCGCGCTCCTCTCGGCCGCCTGCGCCTCCGCCGTCCGTGCGGACGTCACGCTTCCTTCGCAAAGCCAGCGCGCGTCCGTCACCCAGCGCATCGCGCTCACCGATGTGACCGTCACCTATCACCGCCCGCTCGTGAACGGCCGCAAGATCTGGGGCGCGCTCGTGCCCTACAACGACGTGTGGCGCGCCGGCGCCGACATGAACACCACGGTCGAGTTTTCCTCCGCCGTGACCGTCGAGGGCAAGCCGCTCGCCAAGGGCACCTACGGCCTCCACATGATCCCCACGGCCGACTCGTCGTGGACGGTCATCTTCTCGAAGGCCACCACCTCCTGGGGCTCCTACACGTATGACCAGGCCGAGGACGCCCTGCGCGTGACGGTGAAGCCGCAGCCGCTCACGGAGAACGTCGAGGCGCTGCGCTTCGACTTCGATGACGTGAAGGCCAGCTCCGCCGTCCTCACGCTCAAGTGGGAGAAGCTCGCCGTGCCGATGAACGTCGCCGTGAGCAACGACGAGACGCTCGCCAACCTCCGCGCGCAGGTGCGCGGCTCCGAGTGGTTCGGCTGGAGCGGCCTGAACAGCGCCGCCGCCTTCTGCCTGCAAAACAAGATCAACCTCGAGGAGGCATTGAAGTGGGTCGATCGCTCCATCCAGTCCGAGGAGCGCTTCGAGAACCTTTCCACCCGGGCCGGCATCCTCGCGGCGCTCAACCGCACGGCCGACGCCTCCGCCGCGGAAAAGCGCGCGATGGAAAAGGGCACGGCGCTCCAGCTCTACTTCCAGGGCCGCCAGATGCAGGCGCAAAAGAAGAACGACGAGGCCCTGGAAGTCTTCCGCGCCGTTGTGAAACGCTATCCCGAAGGCATCTACTCCTCGCTCGCCCGCGCTCGTCTGGCCTCTGCCAAGGGTGATTTCGCCGAGGCGAAGAAGGAAGCCCTCGCCGCGCAAGCCGCCGCGCCAAGCCCCGAGCAAAAGAAGGCCATTCAAGTCGTCATCGACCGCCTCGACCGCAAGGAAGACATCAACAAGTAAGCGGCCCCCGTGCCTGAGGTAGCGCTGCACCCAGGGCTGACGCTCGGTGGTGCCGCGAAGCGGCTCGCGGAGTGCGGCAGCTCGCTGCCGCCCGGGGCAAGGCAGCTTGCTGCCGCCGGGGCCTCGGCCCGTGTCCGCCGCGAAGCGGCCCGTCTTCATTTGGCTTGCCTCGATGTTTGGCGCCCCATTCGCTCTGAGGATGCCCGAACTCGCCCTCCCTACGGCCGAGACCGCGCTTCTTGGCACACGCGACTGGCCCCACGCCCCTCCGCACCGCCTCGCTGAGGGCGGCGTGTTTTGCGTCACAGCGCGCTGCCGCGGCGGGCGCGCCCTTCTTTCGTCCGACGAGATGAAGGACTTCTTTGTCGGCGAGCTACAACGCCTAGCCGCGCACTGCGGCTGGACGCTCGAAGCGTGGTGCGTGCTCGATAACCACTACCACTTTGTTGCCCACGCGCTCACGCCGGACGCCGCTCGTCTCGGCATGTTCCTACGGCACCTCCATGGTGTCGCCAGCCGGGAAAGGAATCGCCGCGATGGCTCCGTGGGCGAAGGCTGGCATTGGCATAACTACTGGGAAACGCAGCCCACCGGCCAGCGGGGACATCTGGCCCGGCTGAACTACGTGCATGCCAACGCGGTGCATCACCGCTTGGTCGCCGAGCCAGCGCAGTGGAAGTGGTCGAGCGCGGCGCATTTCGAGCGCGCGGCGACGCCGGCGTGGGTGAGGACAATTTATGGATTTCCGTATGGGATAATTGCAAAGGCTGACGGCGAATGAGGTGCCGCCATCAAGGCGCGGCCCGAGCCCAAGGCCCCGGCGGCAGCAAGCTGCCTTGCCCTGGGCGGCAGCGAGCTGCCGCACTCCGCGAGCCGCTTCGCGGCACGACCGAGCGCCGACTTGGCTTGATCAGCGGCGACCAGTTGGATCGCGCGCGACGCTTTCCCATCCGCGGGACCGGAACGTCCCACCGCCGACATTTGGCGAAATCCACCGCGCGCTTCCCGGCCGGCCGCGCTCCCGGCCCACGCGAAAGTTGCGCCTCGCCCAGAAGCCGCAACGCAATTTTCCGCGCGCCGCGCTCGCTGGCACGCGCCGTGCAAATGCCCGCGTCGCCCATCGCGTTTGCCTCCACCAATCGCGCGTTGGCAATCGGTTGCCGGCCCTCGCCCTCCCCCATGTTCCAAGACTTCCGCCTCGGCTTCCGCCTCCTGCTCAAGGAACGCGGCTTCACCTTCCTCGCCGCCGCGGTGATCGCGCTGGGCATCTGCGCGGTGGCCACCCAGTTCTCCGTCGTCAACGCCCTCCTCCTGCGCGGCCTCCCGTTCCCCGAGCCGCAGGCGCTCTATTCCATCGAGCGCGCCGTGCCCGACAACACCCCCGGCGACCGCGGCGTGCCCCAGGCCGACTTCGACGAGTGGCGCGAGCAGCAGAAGGGGTTCGAGGACCTCGCCGGCTTCCTGACCGGCTCCACGGTCAACGCCACCATCGGCACCCAGGCCATCCGCTTCACCGGCGCCTACGTGTCGCCCTCCTTCTTCCGCCTGCTCAAGGTGCGGCCGGCCCGCGGCCGCGAGTTCACGGACGCCGACAACGATTCCTCCGCGCCGAAGGTGGCCATCGTCTCGCACGAGCTTTGGCAGCGCGAGTGGGGTGGCGCGGCCGACATCCTCGGCAAGGAATTCCGCGTGAACGGCAAGCCCGCCACCGTGGTCGGCGTGATGCCGCCGGGCTTCGTCTTCCAGGGCAATGAGCAGCTCTACCTGCCGGTCTATGGCGAGTTCGACCACCGCGGGCGCAAGCGCAACGAGGGCACCACGCTCGGCGTCCTTGGCCGCCTGCGGGACGGCGTGTCGCTCGACCAAGCCACCGCGGAGTTCACCACCATCGCGCGCCGCCTCGCCGTGGCGTATCCCGACACCAACAAAGACTTCACCGAGGTGAAGCTTCGCCCACTCCAGCAGACCATCTTTGGCGGCGATGGCGCCAACCTCATGTGGGTGATGCTCGGCGCCGTGGTGGCCGTGCTGCTCATCGCGTGCGTGAACGTGATGAACATGCAGTTCGCCCGCACCACCGTGCGCGCCAAGGAGATCGCCGTGCGCACCGCGCTCGGCGCCTCGCCCGGCCGCGTGCTGCGGCAGATGCTCTGCGAGAGCCTTGTGCTCGCCGCGCTCGGCGGCGGCCTCGGCGTGCTCCTCTCGCTGTGGACGGTGGACCTCACGTGGGCCGCGAACCTCCGCCTGCCCTTCCCGCTGCCCACGTGGATGCAGTTCCGGCTCGACCCCGCGGTGCTCGCCGTGGTGGCCGGCTGCACCGTGCTGGCCGCCGTCGTGTCCACGCTGATCCCCGCGTGGATCGCCGCGCGCGCCAACCCGCACCTCGCCCTCAAGGACGGCGGCCGCGGCAATTCCTCGCGCCTCGCCGTGCGCCTGGCCCGCGGCATGGTGGTGGTGCAGATCGCGCTCACCTGCGCGCTGCTGGTCGCCACGCTCTTCATGGTGCGCTCCATCTGGAACCAGCAGCGCGTGCCCCTCGGCTACGACGGCAACGCCGTGCTCACCGCCCGCATGGGCCTCTTCGTGGGCGATTATCCCAACCCCGCGGATCGCCAGCTCTTCTACGAGCGCACCCTGCGCGCCCTGCGCGAGCGCCGCGAGTTCTCTGAGGCCGCGATGACCGACCGCTTCCGGCTCATGTTCTCCGAATGGACGCCGATGCGCGCCGAGGGCACCGCCTACGAGCGCGACAAGGACGTGCCGCGCGCGTGGAGCGCCGCGATGTCGGACCGCTTCCTGCCCGCGCTCGGCCTGAGCGTGCTCGAGGGCCGCGAATTCCTCGCCGACGACCGCGACGACAAGCTCCCCGTGGCCGTCGTCACCGCCACCTTCGCCCAAAAGTTCTTCCCCGGCCGCAGCGCCGTGGGCCAGCGCATCCGCTCCGGCGAGGAATCACAGGGCCGCCCGTGGCGCACCATCGTCGGCGTGGTGCCCGATATGCTCATGCAGGGCCCCTTCGACAAGGACCGCGACGGCGCCGGCATGCTCGTCCCGCTCACCACCGTCACCGACGCGAACTTCATGAGCATCATCGTCCGCCCGCGCGAGGCCGGCCGCGCGCCGCTCGCGCTGGCCGGGGCCTTGCGCGAGGAAATGGCGAAGCTCGATGCCAACCTGCCGCTTTACTTCATCTCCACGCCGAGCATCACGCTCGATGAGCTGCTCGCCGGCCAGCGCCTCATGACCTCGCTCTTCGTGGTCTTCGGCGGCCTGGCGGTGGTGCTCTCCGGCGCGGGCCTCTACGGCGTGATGTCCTTCGCGGTGAGCCAGCGCGTGCCCGAGTTCGGCATCCGCGCCGCGCTCGGCGCGATGCGCTCCAATCTCCTCGGCATCATCTTCCGCGAGGGTGGCCGCTCCGTCTCGATCGGCCTTGCCCTCGGTCTCCTCGCCGCCGGCGGCGCCCTGTGGATGTGGGGCCAGGCCGTGCGCAACTTCTTCTTCCGCGTGTCTCTCACCGACCCGCTCATCTACCTCGGCGTGGCCACCATGCTCGCCCTCGTGGCCGCCGTGGCCTGCCTCGTGCCCGCCCTGCGCGCTTCCCGCGTCTCCCCCGTCGTCGCGCTGCGGGCCGATTGATTTGGCCACAGAGGCACAAAGATCACCGAGACAAATCCAAGCTCAACCCAATCGGTTCCTCGTTCCCCAATTCCGTTAATTCCTCCGATTTCATTAACTCTGTCTCCCATGCCCCACTTCGGCAGAGCAGACCTCCACTCCGCCATCCGCCCCTTTATGTTCCCTCGCTCCCTGCTCCGCCCCGCGTCGCTCCTCGCGGCCCTCGCTCTCCTTCCCGTGATCGCCTTGGCGACGACCGAGGAGGGCACCGAGAAAAAGTTCACCGTCTCCGGCCCCGGCAAGCTCGTCGTGGACGTGGACTTCGGCACCGTCGAGGTCTTCGGCGGCGCCAGCGGCGGCGAGGTCACCGTCACCGCCTGGCGCAAGGTGGCCGGCGTCAGCGAGGACAAGGAGAAGGAATTCCTCGCCATCCAGCCCATCGTCATCACCCAAAGCGGCAACACCGTCACCGTGCGCGCCAAGCGTGAGAAGCGCGAGGGCGGCTGGTCGTGGGGCGGCAACTGGCGCAACGAGGCCAAGTTCACCGTGCGCGTCCCCGCCGCCTTTGAGGGCGACCTGCGCACCTCCGGCGGCAAGGTCGAGGCCGCCGATCTCCAGGGCCGCCTCCTGGCCCGCACCTCTGGTGGCTCGCTCAAGTTCTCCCGCCTCACCGGCCCGCTCGACGGCGATACCTCCGGCGGCTCCGTCACCCTCGCCCAATGTTCCGGCGAGCTGCATGTGAACACGAGCGGCGGCTCCATCACCTGCGAGGGCGGCAGCGGCTCCCTGCGCGGCCGCACTTCCGGCGGCAGCGTGCGCGTGCTCGGGTTCGGCGGCCCCGCCGACGTGCAAACCTCCGGCGGCTCCCTCACGCTCGAAAACGTGCGCGGCAGCCTGAGCGGCGAGACCTCCGGCGGTTCCGTCCACGCCACCCTCCTCGCCCC